>CALZMZ010000123.1 GCA_945788685.1 Thermodesulfovibrionia bacterium
AACCATGGAACTTCCCATTCAGATCACCAGTCGTAATTTTAAGCTGTTTCACGATGTTGAATCAAAGATCCTTAAAGAAGCAGAGAAGCTAAACAGGTTCTATGATAAAATCATGAGATGCAGGATTGTCGTAGAATCTCCTCATCGGCACAGCAGACAGGGCAAACTATTTCATATAAAGATCCAGTTGACTCTTCCCGGTGGAGATCTTGTGATAAAACGTGAACCTCGTGAAGATATTAAAGTGGCCATCAGGGACAGTTTCAGCGCTGCCCGGCGCAAGCTCGAAGATTTTGCACGAAAACAGCGGGGAGATGTCAAGCATCATGAAGAGCCGCCTCAGGCAAGTATTTCTTCCCTTTTCCCGGAGCTGGGGTACGGGTTTTTGACAACAACTGAGAACACAGAGGTTTATTTTCATGAAAACAGTGTGGTCAACAGTAACTTTAACCGGTTAAAGATTGGCATGAAGGTCCGGTTTGAAGAGACCCGGGGCGAAAAAGGCCCTCAGGCTTCTACAGTAGCAATCATTTGATTTATAACGATACTTTTCTCATTAATTCGTAAGTGCCTGTAAATCATCAATATTGACATTATGATATTTGTATCATCAAATCAGAAGGAGGTGTAATCTTGAATAGTAATAAACAGAACATAACAGTGTATTTCTTTGCACTGCTATTAATATTCGGCCTGGTTTCATGCAGTTCTTCCCATAGTCAGGTAAATATTGATTCTGACGGGCTTGCCATAAAGGGATATGACACAGTTGCTTATTTTACGGTCGGAAAGCCGGTTAAAGGAAACACACAGTATAGCCATGAATGGAATGGTGCCAGATGGCTTTTTTCGAGTAAGGAGCATCTTGATCTTTTTGCTGCTTCACCTGAAAAATATGCCCCGCAATACGGCGGCTACTGAGCTTATGCTGTTAGCCGTGGGTCCACGGCTGATATCATGCCTGAACTCTGGACAATTGTAGATGGAAAACTGTACCTTAACCTGAATGATAAAGTGCAAAAAATGTGGAATGAAGAGATGGCTGATCATATAAAGAGTGCTGACAAAAACTGGCCCAAGGTTCTTAATAAATAAGAAACTCCTGGCTATAGAGCGCTTACCGAATTCTGCTACATAATCAGCGGAGAAGTTTTGTCCTCTGAAATCCACCCTTTGAAGCGGATGATATCTGTCCGCTGACCCTTATTTCACTTTCAATATATCCCAATTCAAGCCTTTAGATTTTAAACATAAAAGCCGATAGAGATTTATATTGAAAACGGGGAGTAAAGGAAATGGGAAAAAAAACAAATATGAAGAAATCTAACCTGGATGACAAAATCGATGCTTTTTGTCAGGCTTCAACCGATTTGTTAATCAATATTCATGAAAGATGTAACAATCCGGAGAAGAAGTCAAAAAGAGGCAGAAAGAAAAAGAAGGTAACAGCAGAAGCCGAGGACTGGGACAAAGAGCTGGTCTGATTTATCGCTTCATCCAGTAAGACATGACTCTCTCTAATTCATAGAGGGGAAGCGCGCCGTTTTTCAGAAGATTGTCATGGAACTCCTTGATATCAAATCCTGAACCAAGACCTTTCTTTGCTTTCTCTCTAAGCTCCAGAATTTTCAGCTCACCAATTTTATAAGCAAGGGCCTGTCCGGGCATTGCAATGTACCGGTCAACTTCTACCTGAATCTCATGCTCTTCTTCACCGGAGTTATCCATGCAGTATGTAATTGCTTCATCCCGGGTCCATTTATAATAGTGAAGACCTGTATCAACAACCAGCCTCACAGCCCTCCATATCTCCATAAGGAGCCTGCCGTATTCGGAAAAAACGTCATGATAAAATCCCATCTCCTTCGACAGTTTTTCGGCATACAGTGCCCAGCCTTCTATAAATGCGGTAGAACCTTCATAACGCCTGAAATCAGGCATCTCTTTCTGCTCCTGCATGATGGCGATCTGAAGGTGATGGCCCGGGACAGCCTCGTGATAGGCAAGAGCTTCCATAATGAATTTCGGTCTCTGTTCCGGCTTGAAGGTATTTGCATAAAAGTAACCGGGCCGGGAAAAATCCTGTGGCGGAGGATAGTAATAGGCAGCCGGTGCCGCCTGCTCCCTGTACTCTTCGATTTTTTTAATACCATATTCTGCTTCCGGCAGATGGCCGAAATATTCAGGCAGCCTTTTATCCATATGAGTCAGTATTTCCCTGTACCCGTCCAGAATTTCATCGCCATTTTCAGGATAGAGGTCTTTTCTGTTTTTGACGTAATCAGTAAACTCCCTGATTGTACCGCTGAAACCGACCTTCTTCATAATTACCTTGATTTCATTACTGACTCTCGCAACCTCACTCTTACCTGTATTATGGATCTCTTCAGGTGACAGTTCAGTAGTAGTATGATACTCTGCATAAAAACTGTACATGTCTTTGCCGTCAGGCAATGACCAGAGGCCTTCATTCTCACGACAATGATTTATATACTCCCCGCCAAGATAATCATGGAGTTTCTTATATGCAGGGGTCACGTTTGATGCGATCGATTCTCTGATTGACTCTGTAATTTCCGCCATGTCATTTTCCGGAAGATTGTCCTTTAATTTTTTTATTGGTGCAAACAGCGGGCTTTGTTCAGGTGTGAATTTTGAAAATGCCTCTACCTGGCTCATTGTATTTCCAATGACTTTTTTATAAGCAACAATCCTGTGTTCTATCCCTTTCTGCAGAAGCTCAATGACCTGGTCAATCTGAGTTGGAAATGCATGTAACCGTGCAATATAATCTTTTACATCTTTCTCAGTTCTGAATGGATGAAACTCGATAATCTGCGGAAAATCTAGATGTGGTCCCTGCATCTGGTCCAGCGGAATGTAATGGGTCTTAAACTCATGCATTCTGATCTGGTTGCGTATTGATTTTTTAATCAGGTGCAGGTTAAGTTTGTCATTATCAGTCAATTGGTTTTCATCTATTTTTTCAGCTTCACCCAGAAGACCTTTAACATGTTCGGTCTGTTTATTTATTGCAGACTCTGAGAGATCTTCTAGCCTGCTGTTATATCTGTGGTCTCCAATGTAAGTTGCAAATGAGGGGTTCTGTTCAAGAGCATATTCCCAGTAATTCTTTAGAAGTTCATTCAGCTTTTTAATAGTATCATTCATATTACTATACCTCTACAGGGTTTATTAACGATGCCATTCCGGCAGGATAAATCCCGCCTATTATACCTGTTATGTCAGAGAAGGTAAAAGCAGGAAGTGTTGATTGTATGGACAATTATAATCCTTAAAGTAAAACAACTGCGGGCAGAAGCATGATATACTAGAGAACATATTTTTTACAATATACGTATCAGGAGGCAATCACTATGGATGATTATGACAAAGAGATGGAAATTATAGCGTTATTGTCTAACCCGGATGAAAATTATATCTATATTGATTGTGACAAGGAGAGTATTGATCATATATGTGAAAAGACCAATGAAACAAGGCAGCTTGAATTGAATCAGGTTGAATATTTTAAGGACAGCCAGGTAAGGGAGGACAAGGCCAATTATTGTGAATTCTGTAACAAGGTCTTTATATATAAGCCCTGACAGATATTGTTGCAGGAACTGCCATTCTGATTATTGATTTCTGAAGCACATCTGAAATGATAAAATGAAAAATCAAGGCATCAATTTCTTTAGATTCATATACGTTTCATAGGTATCATCCTTTGCTGCATATTCCTGCTCAAACTGTTCAACCGGTACGGTTTCGCTAATGCCAAGAATGCGCTGAAAATCATCTGTTACCAAAAGGAGTTCTACCAGTCCATTTTCTATTTTTTTCGGAAACCAGAATGTCTCCAGTACCTTTTCTTTTAAAGTAGCACCGCTGCCAAAACTGCTCTTATTCTGTTTTACATATATGCTTTCAGCCAAAACCATTTCACTCATCGTAGCTCCTCCGGAGATATACTCACACGTTTATAAATTAATATATTGAAAATAAATTTCTCTCTATCCAAACTGAAACCGGATTAAACAACTTAATTTCAACAATTCAATTTGCTGTTGGTATTATTAACGGCTCTCTGGCCGAAATCTTAAAGTAATAACATGATTTTCTATCTGTTTTCCCTATTAGCATGTAAATGGTTAAATTGAATTAACTCTTCATTAAATCATAGAATAATAACGTTACAGAAGATGATATACTGCTAATCTTAAAATAAACCCTACGAAATACAAATGATCCAGGCGGATAATTTAAATAAATCATATGGCACGCAGGTAATTTTTCATAATGTGGGGTTTACTGTTAATCCGGGAGAAAGGGTGGGGCTGGTCGGGAGGAACGGTCATGGCAAGACCACACTATTCAGGATAATTCTCGGATTGGACAAAGCTGACTCAGGAGTGATAAACACGCCGAATGGATATGCAATCGGCCATCTTTCCCAGCATATTAAATTTTCAGAGAAGACAATATTACAGGAGGCATGTCTCTGTCTATCTGACAGTGACACCGGAATTAATGAGACCTATAAGGCAGAAACTATCCTCATGGGACTTGGCTTTTCTACCGCAGATTTTGAGATCAATCCCATGGACCTGTCCGGAGGATTTCAGATTCGACTGAACCTTGCAAAGGTACTTGTGTCTGACCCTAATCTCCTGCTTCTTGATGAACCTACAAATTATCTTGATATTGTTTCAATGCGCTGGCTGGGCCAGTTTCTGAGAAACTGGAAAAAAGAACTGATCATCATTACGCATGACCGGAGTTTTATGGACAGTGTTACTACACATACAATGGCCATACACCGCTGCAGGGTCAAGAAAGTCAGCGGACCTACGGGAAAAGTATACAGTCAATTGCTGATGGAAGAAGAGATATATGAAAAGACCAGGAGCAATGATGAGAAAAAGCGGAAAGAGGTTGAACAGTTTATTAACCGGTTCAGGGCAAAGGCGACCAAGGCCAGGGCTGTCCAGTCCAGAATCAAATCCCTGCAAAAAAGAGATGAAAAAGAAAAGCTTGATGAATTAAGAAACCTTGAATTCACATTTAACGCAGCGCCGTTTACAGGCAGACAGTTTATGGAGATAAAGGACCTTTCTTTTGGCTTTGATCCTGAAGGACCACGGTTGATTGATGGCTTAAGTTTTTATGTCGGCAAGAACATCAGGAATCACAAACATCTAAAACTGGCTTATTTCGGGCAGACCAATATTATCCGTCTTGATAAGGAGAAAACAGTAGAACAGGAGATCATGGATGCACACCCTGATCATAACAGGGGAGTTGCAAGGGGTATATGCGGAGTCATGATGTTTTCGGGTGACAGTGCATTAAAAAAAGTAAGTGTGCTGTCAGGCGGTGAAAAGAGCAGGGTATTGCTTGGCAAACTGCTTGTCAGTCCTGCAAACATGCTGCTGCTTGATGAACCTACCAACCATCTTGATATGGAATCCACTGAATCTCTTGTTGAGGCGGTTGATGAGTTTAGTGGTTCAGTCATAATAGTCACACACAGTGAAATGATACTGCATGCTCTTGCATCTCGGCTGATCGTTTTTGATGACAACAGAGTCTTTGTATTTGAAGGAACGTACCAGGATTTTCTCGACAGGGTGGGCTGGAAGGATGAAGAAGGCATTGTACAGAAACACAATAAAAGTTCGTCTGCATCAGATTCCCGGGTAAATAAAAAACAGGTCAGGCGTATGAGGGCAGAGCTGATTAATGAAAAATCAAGAATTTTAGGCGGGCTTCAGAAAAAGATCGATGCAGCAGAGCAGGAGATTGTGTGTCTGGAAGAAAAAATAGACAATGACAATAAGGCGCTTCTGGATGCCTCGGTAAAAGGCGACGGTGAAATCATAAAGGACCTGTCAAAGGCACTTCATGATTCAAAATCAAGCGTGGAGAGGCTTTTTGTTGAACTGGAGCTTCTCCATGAAAAATTTGATAGCAGGACAAAGGAATATGAAGAAAAACTGAATTCTGTTATTGAACAGTAATTCATGAGTCATGAGAAAGCTTGAGCATCATACCATGTCAATACAGATAAATGATTCGACGAATGACGCGCGTCGGACGACGAAACTGTTTTTATATTTCTGTATTAAAGCAGAACATATGTTCTTGAAATGAGACGTTACTTATGAAGGATTCAATGAAAAAGAGCAAAACCCTGCCGTTTATAACAGGGCTCATAATTGGCGCAGTGATCGGCGGGATACTTGGCATATTTGTATTCAGTCCGGTTTTGCTTCTTCTATTAAGTGTTCTTGGCATAATCCAGGGAGACACGCTTCCCCGGTGGGCCGGCACCCTTGTTTCCTTCACTGTGATATTATCCATTAATATCGGGATTTATATTGGTGTTAAATGGAGGTTGAGGACTGCTTTAAACAGTGAAACTGATACCAAGTGTGAACATAATAATTCTTAAATTCTATAGGACTGGACAGAGTTGGCACGAGTGGGAACTTTCTTAGCGCTCATGGGAACAAAAAAGGCGCAATCAGGGGTCTGAGTATTCAGGCCCCTTTTTATACTATCTAATACCTGCTTATTTTCAAAATAAAAGAGGTCGTGTGATCGTTTATAACATCATGTTATTAATAGATCTGGTATGAAGTCAGAGGGGAGGATGAATATCCGTTATCTTCAGAATCGAAACAGTTCGGCGGTTCCCATAATATCTCATTATGAAAGTGAGAATTGTATCTATATAGTGATAATATCCCGTGGTAAGAAATTACGTATTAAATTATTATAAAATCTGAGAATAATATACCAATCCATTTGGATAAAGTTTCATACAGCTAATTATCTGTTTTAAGCTTCGATTCCAAGTTAAATAAACGCTCCTCTAATGAACTGTATTTTACCAACTGCTTATTCAAATCTTTAATTTGATTATTCAGTTGCTCTATATATATATGTGCTTTTTCTAATTCTTCTAATATGCCTTTCCTCTGTGATCCAACCTCAACAATTTCATTGCCATTATCATCTACACTTCTTTTTGGAACACCTTCAAGATGTTTATTAGTCCACATATATGAAGAATGCTCCTCTATTGTCTCTAAATCATAATCAGGTTCAAATACATAATCAGCATGTATTTGACCTCCCCTCTGATAAATGGTGCCGTTTACATCCAACGCTCCAGCAGGAGATGACGTGCCGATACCAACGTTGCCATCAAATATTGCATCTCCCTTATCAATCCATAATCCGAAGTTTTCTGCATTAGGATCAGTACTGCTTGCCCAGCCATAAAGACCAATATTTCTTGAAGCGGTGCCCACTGCAGTGCCGTTAATAGCATAATTATCGCCCGAATTGAGAGTTGCTTCAACTATCAGTTTTTGATTTGACGGAGCAATGCCCCCGATACCAACATTGCCTGCTGACGTTATAATCATGCTTCTCTGAGAGGTTGATGATCCCTCGGGATAAGTATGAAACACGATATCGCCGGGTACACTATCAGCAGAAGGACTTCCATCTACAGTAAAACTAATGGACGCTGCATTCTTGTAATCAGCTCCATCAAAGCCTTGTGCATAAATAGCACCCAGCTCGTCCAGATTCTGCACTGATGTTGTACCTGCTCTTGCACGTCTGAATAGCAATGCTGACTTTTCAGTATTTCCGATGGATGTCATATCTATATCCGAATCAGGTGATTCAAGTGTTAACAATTCGAGAGGAGTTATTGTACCTATTCCAACGTTACCACTACTATAATAAAGAGAACTCCCTGAAAGTTCCCATGATCTGTCAGCAAGATGGCTGAAATTTGCATTCACTTCACTTGAACTTATAGTATTTCCCGAAGCAAATGTATTAGGAACCGTAGTTTGGGCAAGAGCTGTTATTGGCATCATAAAAACCGCGATTGCAATAATAAAAGTCCTAAACCATATCCTATTCTTAATTAAATTTATTTTATTCATGATATAAAACCTCCTCTTATTATTTTTATAAAAGATAAATTTAGTAATTGTTATTTATGGTCCCCAAATATCCGTATCCCATATTGCTGAATCCCATGTCCCCGCTGGATTGGGACATCCGATAGTGCCACTTGGCATGGTGCATACCTCTGCACTTAAACTGCTTTCACATCTAGAATCTACCGCTGTAACAACATAACAATAGTTTGTTCCGTTTGTGAGATTCCTGTGATGATAGGGCTTAGTCACATTCTCAATAAAATTATCAGATGTCATAACGCCAGTAGAGGCGGACCAGTAAATATTGTATGATGTTGCACCAATTACTGGATCCCAATTAATCGCTACTTCTTCACAACCTGGATTTGCAGATACTCCAGAGGGTTTAGGTAATTCTGTTTCAAAACTCCATGGATAATCAGACGTCATTGCAATGCCGGACATATCCTTTACATCCATACTAATTGTTGCTTCATATGTAGTTGCACAATCAAGATTATCATTAGGAGTTAAAGTGGCCGTAACAGTTGATGGGTTATATGATACTATGCTACTTACTGTGTTTGTTCCGTCTGACAGTGTAAATGTTGTTTCATTTATAGAAGATTCTGCAAGAGCTTCGCTGAATATGGCAGTCACTGATAGGTTGCTTATGGATACATTATCAGCACTATCAGAGGGTGTAGTGCTGATAATGTATGGAGGAGTGGTGTCAGTGCCAACATATGACATCTGAATTATCCCGGCGTCAGTTGGTTCTCCCGAACGCACATTTATACCATTTTTTTCTCCTCTCCAATATACAGAGCTTTCCACAGTCCCTTCTACTTTAACTGAATAATTTGTTCCTACCGGAACTTCAAGTGACCAGGCATGATCTGAACAAGGCCAGTTACCCGAGGCTTTTACATTGCTTGAAGAATCTATTATTTGAACACTAATATTATCTATTCCATAGTCCACACAAACATCGCCTCCGGAAACTGCAGCAGCTATCTTTGTTCCTTGAGGATTATCCCATAATAAAGTAAATTTTAACGAGCCTGTTTCAGAAAACCTATCAGGGAGATTGGATGATCCACAAGAAAAAAGAATGACGAATGCATATATATACATTAATACCTGTATAACTCTTTTCATATTAATTCTCATGAAAATCGTTGGAGTTACTTTCCTTTTACCAGGAACCAGTCACAGTACCTGTTTCACTATTGTCATCGCTCGTGCTGCTTCCGCCCAATCCAACAGCAGCTCCACCGCCAAGAAGTAATGCCCCACTTAGCCACCAAATCCATCTGTTTTTTTTCTTTTGTGTTGTTTTTATTTTTTCTTTTGGTATATCTTCCAGAGGTGAACCAATAAGTTTTGGATTATTACCTGTTGCCTCCACATCTGATATTAAATATCCTTCTCTTTGTCCGGCATTAACCATGTCTATAAAGGAAAGATTTAATATTGATATGATTGCCACAGTAGTTAATATTGCTTTTGTAATTTTCATTACTCCCCCCATTTAAAATTAGCTATATTAATTTACTTTTTATTGCGCTCCTATCAGTATCATGTATATGTTATTTCACCTTAATGACCTGCTGATAAATGAATCCTTTATTGTTCCCATTGATGGCATAATAGTCGGTGTCTGCTCTGTACCTATCCGACGTGATACTGTCTCCACGTGATTTCTAACATAATCATGTGCTTCCTTTACACTGACCCAATTATCACTATTCGTATCAGCCTCTCCCCTGATAGCCCTGAGTAAATAATATGTAAAAAGACCATGTTCAGTCTCAGGGTGGGCATTGCTCAATTGATCGGACTTAGCTGCACTAAAAACTATAATATTGTCAGCTTGTAAATTCACATCCTTGACATGAATAAGAGCTGGTCTTACTTTTTTTGCCAGAAACTCTGCAGTACGGGAAGCAAAACCGCTAAAACAGGCATCAAGAAAAACATAGGACTGTTGAACATTTATATTTTCAAGATCTTCATAAAGGCTTTGCAGTTTATAACCTGTTCGTGAAATAAATCGAGTATCACCATCATGTGGCATCAGGTAGGGCTCTCCATTCTCTTTATCAGGGATCCCATGTCCTGCAAAGTACACGTAAACTGTTGAGTTTTTTTGTACGTTCCTGGGTAAATAATCCTTGAGATAACTCTCTATCTTGGATTTCGTAGCGTATGTGTCAATTAATAAAATGATATTATTTTCAGGGATACCAATAATTTTATTAAAGTACTCCTTCACAACTATGGCATCTTTTCGAGCGTAATCTACATCAGGTAGATTTGAATACTCCTGAATGCCTATGATAATTCCCCAGTCATCAGGATATGTCTTATACCTTGCCTTTGGAATCTGGTCTATTTGTGTGATGACATTAAGTTTAAATGGTCTGGACTCAATAAGCTTATCATCAACATAGACTTTAACTTCCCACTGACCAGGGTAATCACTAGCTTTATCACCATGAATGTTAAGACTGTGCCATGTCGATGCTTCTTTCATGTATTGACCCTCTGGTATTTCTAAAAGGAAATTATCTGTGGTTAAATAAAGATTCCCATCAGGATTATGCCAATCCCATCTTATATAGTGATTTCCAGACAGATTTGAGAGATTGAGTAAAGCAACAACCTTCTGATCCTGAGTGTTAAATGTACCTGTTAACTCTATTGGGAGGCTCAAAGTTTTTCTGACATCTATGTCCTTAGACAGTGACAGATTGCCGACAGTTAGAGGTGGCTTTTTCTCGACATATTTGGTGGAACTGCATGCAAATAATATGGATAAAATAATAATAGAAAAAACATATGTTCCAAATGAATTTCTCATATCAGCTAATTAAAGAGTGTGGAATTAGGAACTAGATACCAAAATACTAACAGAAAAAAAAGAGTATAGCAAGGGAAAAATCTCCAATTTCTTAAAAAAATGTGAAAGAAAAGAGAAGTCATACCATATAAAGTCATGCCAGATTACATCAGAATTATTAATGATAATTAGATAAGTCAATGAAATTCTAAGATGCAAGTTTGTTAAAACTTGAGAGATGTACCACAACCTGAATACTGCATCGTGTTGTCTATAAATCTGGCATGAGTAAGATTTCAGGATAAATATTTGTCATCAACTGATTCTTATACGACTGTAGTGTTAATACATATCCTCTCGCCCCATACCGGAACCGCCCATCATGCCCTTAAACAGTTCTTTGACAGGGACCTTTTTGTAACCTTCAGGTATTTTAAATTCAGAAGCAGAAAGTGATTTCTTCTCAAGCCTGACTACTTCTGTTTTCTCATCTCCTCCGGAACCGGAGAAACCACCTGTATAAGATACTTCCCTCATGACGAATCCTTTTTCAGTCAGTTTTTTATATTCAGGAGAGTCAAGAGGGTCGGCCATCATTCC
>CALZMZ010000124.1 GCA_945788685.1 Thermodesulfovibrionia bacterium
ATGACAATCTGTCCAACTTATTTCCGCCCCCACATTGAGGTCTTTGTCAAACCTACGACGGTCAAGGGGGTCATTGAATTCTTTGAACTGAAATCCTTACAGTATAATCCGACCCCTACGTGGGCTTTTTATGAAGAATATCGTGATGCTGTCAATGACATGAAATCCAGAGTTGATCCCGGTCTTTCTCCCTACAATGCGGCGTTTTCCGGTTTTTTGATGATGAGTCTGCACAGCAAATAACAGGGTTAATATATATCCCTCAGAGATCATCCCTGCCTGAGCCATTTATATGCTGTAAATTGATTATACTTCCCCTAACACTGATAATAAACTAATCATGGAACAGTCACATTCTGCAAAACCTGTAATTGCAGGCGCGCCTTTAATCGGTGAAGGCAATGTCATTGACAACCGGACGATACTGCAAACCCTGGCCAGAGCCGGAATCCCAGGTCATGGATTCTATCCAAATGGTCCATTTGTCAGGTTTGGCGCAGGATTTCATTGCAATATGTCCATGAGCATAAAAAAAACCATGGACTATGCATTGAACAGTGATAAGCACAGATCAGCAATAATGGTGAAGCCTCTGAAATGGGAGTTAAGAAAGTCGATCAAAAGAGCGCTGGCTGATTATCCTGATGCAATATGTTTCATCAGTTCGCAGAACATGATGGTTGAGGAATCAGTTGGTATATGCGGAAATATCCCTTCAATTATGGCTTCCTCAGATGTCTACGGTAAATATAACTCTCATAGTATGTTGTCGGATAGACAAAAAGATATCATTTATCTGGTATGGAATAAAGAGGCATTACATTTATATAGGAATCAACTTAAACTCGAAAAAGTATATCTGATTCATCCTTTGGATCCCCTACTTGCATTTAAACCAATGGAAAAATCGGTTTTACCTTTTCAATATGCACTTGATGAGCCTGACATCTGTTTTATGAAACTCTCAGGAAGCGGCGGCGATCCCGAATTGGTTAATGCAGCAATTAATTCACTATGGGAAAGGAACCGGATAAGGAGCATTGTCTTTCCCGGAACCGAGAAGACAAAAAGAAAAATTATTAAGACAGTCAGCACTCATATAAAGGTCGATACCAGCCTGGATGCATCGGTTTATTACCACCAAGCAAGGGCAATAATATCCAATGAACAGATGCTCCTGGCCTATCCATCAGAACAGGTCAAGCATATTGCCATGCTTACGCAAAATAATATATTCCCTAAAGTTGTCTGGCTTCCACCAAGGGGAGTTCATGAAGTGGACAATCTGGCCTGGGCCATCAAAAAAGGGTTCTCAGGAACTGTATGTATTCCATCATATTATCATAGTGTGTTAAAGAGAAGTTTGACTGATCTGGGAATTAATCCTTCATTCATTGCATGCGTTGAACCGGAAAAATTATCTGCCGGACATTTTAAACCATCCCCGGTTTGTGAAATTGAGAACGATGCTCCGGCCCTGGAAGATATTGTAATGCAGTTAAGCTCTGCCTGATTTTTTACAGGGAACACCTGTATTATATACAGCCT
The DNA here is from genome assembly GCA_945788685.1 of Thermodesulfovibrionia bacterium. Taxonomy (GTDB): domain Bacteria; phylum Nitrospirota; class Thermodesulfovibrionia; order UBA6902; family UBA6902; genus CALZJD01. The sequence goes on from CALZMZ010000124.1 coordinate 1,549, forward strand.
TGCAGTTGCTTACCGTTATTGTTAGAATTTATTTATTGCTTTTCAAACGATAACTGGTTAAAGATCAAAACTTCATAAATATGTAACAGGAAAGGATTAAAATATGGCTGATCAGACTTTAAAGAATCTACAGGAAGCTTTTGCAGGTGAATCCCAGGCAAACCGCCGCTATCTGGCCTTTGCTGTAAAGGCAGAAGAAGAGGGGTTCACAAACCTTGCCCGCATGTTTCGTGCAATTGCCCGGTCAGAAACTATTCATGCACATAATCATTTAAAAAACATGGGTGAGGTAAAGTCATCTCTGGAAAATGTTGAAGCCGCACATCAGGGCGAAACAGATGAGTTTACCAGTATGTATCCCATGTTCATGGACCAGGCAAAACGTGATACCAATAACAATGCACTGAAATCGTTTTTCTGGGCCAATGAAGCAGAAAAGATCCATGCTGATTTCTTTGATAAGGCAATGACGTCTTTAAAAGAAGGACAGGATGTACAGGTGGATAATTTACATATCTGCTCTGTTTGCGGCAATACATTTGAGGGAGAGCCTCCTGAAAAATGCCCGATATGTGGAGCAGGCAAAGAAGCGTTTGAACAGGTTGAATAATTATGAAGAGGTAATAAAAATGGGACAGGATTCTGAGGACAGCTGCAGAAATTGGGACCGGTTACAGGAGCGCGACAGGGTCGGTGTCTGGGGATTTGGTAATGTATCCACTGATGTTGTCCAGTCTCTGGTAGATCAGGGGCTGGGCAAAGAGATAGTGTTTTATGGCCGTCCAAAAGGCGAATATCCCAACCGGGCCGGGGCATGGGTCGATGATCTGAAAGCAAATACCATTCGAAGCCCCCGAATTTTTGGCACCAATAAAGTAGAAGATATGGCTGAGCTTGATGTCATATTTATCGGTGTGGGAGTCCCGAGAAAAGAGGGGCAAAGCCGGAGTGACCTGCTGACCACAAATGTAGATGTAATAGCCCGTACCTCTCTGGAAATCCGCAATCTGTATAAAGGCTGCTCTGATAAGGATTACCCGGTCCTGGTGTATATGGGCAACCCGGTAACAGCCATGACATGGGTCGGTTACAAAGTCACCGGATTTCCGCGTTCTCATGTTATGGGACAGGCAGGCAACCTGGATTCACGCAGGATATGCCATGCCATTTCAGAGCTGCTCGGTCTGTCGGGTAATGATATGCGGGGGATTGTTTTTGGTGATCATGGGGATTCCATGGTAGCAGACCCGGGGTTATTTTCAGTGGGAGGCATTCCTCTTGATAAATTTGCCAAAATGGAAAACATCGACATTGATAGGATAATGGATGTTGTAAATAACGCCAAAAAAGGCGGCACCCATTTTGTAAACGAAACCGGGCGAAGCGCTTCAGCAGGGCCTGCAAGGGCAGCATGCGATATGCTCCGGTGTATTATTATCGGGCAGCCCGAGGTCCAGCCGGTAGTTGCCATTATAGAGAAAGAATATGGTCTGCTTACATCCGGTGACGGGCTTGATTCAATGAGCTTCGGGGTACCGGCAAAGATCGGCCGTAATGGTATTGATAAAATTTATGAATTGCCAGTTGATAATTTACGTGACCAGATAATTGCCTCAGCGGAAAAAATCAAGGAAGACATAAAAGTTGCCGCTTCCGTGCTAAAGGATAAATATTCTATTGAATAATGAGAGTCTTTGTTTAAACTGGTTTATTGGATTTTGTCATGCCCGAGATCAGTAGTCGGGCATCAAGAACCAATTGAAAATACTGGATTCCCGCTCAACAGCCTGCGGGAATGACGACCAAAGGGTGACGATATACATAGAGTCTCATTACGAAGGACCTGCAAATCATGAGTAAAAATCATGAGAGGATCCACATTGATGAAAAGAATTTATGTCATCTCTGTGTCAGCGAACTTGAGAGCATTTATGCTGAACTCAAATTAACTGCGTCAGAGCTTGAGATTCTGAGCATGCCCCGGCGCGTTGTTACTGTCCATTTTCCTGTGAGGCTTTCAAACGGAGCAACGAAGATGTTCATCGGCCACAGAGTCCAGTTCAATGATGCAAGGGGTCCGTCAAAAGGCGGGATCAGGTTTCATCCAGATCTCAAGGTAGATCATGTAAGCGATCTTGCTTTTTTGATGTCATTGAAATGTGCTGTTGTGGATATCCCCTTTGGGGGAGCAAAAGGCGGAGTTGTGGTTAATCCAAAGGAATTAAGCAGAAGTGAACTTGAACTTATAACCAGGGCGTACATTCGTGAGATCGCAGATTATATAGGACCATTTAAAGACATCCCTGCTCCTGATGTGTACACCGATGAAAAGGTGATGGTATGGATACTGGATGAATATGAGCATCTTACGCGTGAACATGCCCCTGCGACCGTAACAGGAAAACCCTTGGAACTCGGCGGGATCAGGGCGCGCACTTACTCAACATCATTGGGCGGTATTTATGTGCTGGAAGAAGCCATGAAAAAAGAAGCCATGGACAAATCCGGGGTCCGTGTCGCAGTCCAGGGATTTGGGAATGTTGGAGAAAACGCAGCCCGGATTCTTCATGAGATGGGGTATAAAATAATAGCGGTCAGTGATTCCAGGGGAGGGCTGATCAACCAGACCGGTCTGAACATACCAGACGTGATCAAACACAAGAATACAGAAGGCAGGCTTGAAGGATTTGACACGGCAGAAAGTATATCCAATGAAGACCTGCTTGTCTCTGACTGTGATGTTCTTGTTCCTGCAGCACTGTCCGATCAGATCGATGATCGCAATGCGGATAATATTAAGGCGAAAATAGTTCTTGAACTTGCCAACGCCCCGACCACGACAGAAGCGGACATATTACTTTTTGACAGGTCGGTAACGGTAATACCTGATGTGCTTGCCAATGCAGGAGGCGTTGCAGGGAGTTACCTCGAGTGGATCCAGAACCTGAACAATGATTACTGGGAACATGGCAGGGTGCTGGAAAAACTTAAAAGCATAATGATCTCTGCCTATAATGCTGTATATGCTTTGTGTCAGGAAGAAAATAGCCCGATGCGGAAAGCAGCCTACAAAATTGCGATCAGGCGTATTTTAACTGCTGAAAGACTAAGAGGCAATCTGTAGGCTTTATCATTACTACCTCCTGGATTACAAACATAACTTTAGTAACTTTTAAAATGCGCTAGACACTACATGCGTTTACAGGCATTGTAAACGCTTTTTTCTGACTTATTCATTTTATTAAGATTGTTTAACTATTTAATATGGGGCTCTGCCCCAAACCCCGGTTCATTCTTTTGCACGGCCAAAAGAACGGAACCAAGAAAAGGCCGCCCCAAACCGATTTTTTAACGGTTCTTCAGTCAACCTCCAGGGAGTTAATTTAAACTCGCTCCGCTCAAACACAAATTAACTCTTTTCCTTACGCTCTCCTTCATCACCTAAAATCGCTAAAGGGGGAAATACTGCTCTCTCCTTGAAAAGGAGAATTGCAGAAGTCTTTTATTTTTCTTTTCTATCTTTGTCTTTTATCCCCCCTTTTGATTGCTTCCGGGATATGCAGGACTGGACGCGTTAAAAATTAAAAAGTGTCTGAGCGGAGCGAGTTTTTTTTAATTTAGCGGCCAGACCG
>CALZMZ010000125.1 GCA_945788685.1 Thermodesulfovibrionia bacterium
CTTTTACAGGTCCCATATATTTCAAGTTTGTGGCTGCTGATGTGAAATCCATTTGCCCGGGCAAGCTTCTCCTGTAATTTTTCTATTTCAGGATGTACAACCTCCAGAAGGTCCCCGCAGCTCGTACATATCAAATGGTCATGGTGGTCATGACCATAAAGATGCTCATACCTTGCTACACCGTCATCAGGCCTGAACTCCCCGCCGAGCCCGCTTTCGCATATAAGCTTCAACGTCCTGTATACGGTGGCGATACCGATTGAAGGATTTTTCTTTCTGGCCAGACGGTGCAGTTCATCTGCGGTGAGATGTTTTTCTGTTTTCAGGAATATGGTGAGGATGTCCTTCCTCTGGCCGCTTTGCTTCAGGCCTTTACTCCTGACATATTCATCAAAAACCTTATTTTCTTCTTCAAAAGCCATGTTTCGTTATTTTCTGATTATGATAATCATTTTCATTTTGCCATTAATCAGATCTTTTGTCAAGTTATTTTTATTCAACTGTCAGGGCAAATTTAAGATATCCGGTCTTAAAGTCGACTCAGGCTGTATTGAGACATGAGTTAGCACTGCCGGGCTCAAATGAATTGGCTCAAATGAATTACTCCGCAGCTAGCTACGGGGTATCAAAAGCAGTCATTCCCGAGGTCTGCAAATCGGGAATCCAGAAACCATGTATCACTGTACATTTTGGTTGCAGATGCATGTTCAGCTGTTTTCTTAAAGATGTTATGTACATGAATTTCATATGATGAATTTATCCATTCCTCAGCATATATTAAAAAACCTATATCTCATTGCATGTATAATTTGAGGGATTTACCCCTACTTAATCGTATCTTTTCTTTTTAAAAACAATTATTAACAAAAAACACTTAAGTTATTATTAAAAAGTACCGAGAAACTCCCTAAGTAAGCATAAGTAATTGAAACTATAGGGTTTTCCCCTATGCGCTAAATCAACGGAGGTTTAAGAAAGGTGAAAAAAATTTCAATAATAATTGCGGTACTGGTGCTGATCATTGTTCAATTCAGAACCGCTCACGCATCAGGTGAACAGCATGAACATGACCAGCATGTAGACAAACATATAACACATGCAGAGGGCCCTGCCATTGCAAATGGATTGAACATTGCTGCCGGCATGACAATGGTCGGACAGGGCACAAGCGGAAACGATGGGAATGTTCCGCCGGAAGAAGATGTCATTGATGGTAATTTCTCAGTTGACCTTGAAATATCATCCAGCATGAGTGAAAACGGCGAAGCCTTTTTCGCGCTGGAGGTTGGAAACGGGACTGGACTAACCGAAGAACTTGACACATTCTGGGGCTTCAACGCAGATGCCGGACCTGGATCAACGGTCGAAATAGCCGAAATGTGGTACGAGCATCAGTTAAAGGAAGGTATGGTAACCTTTACTGCAGGAGAGCTCGATCTGACAAATTACTTTGATGGTAATGAAGTTGCCAATGATGAGACGACACAGTTCCTGTCAGACGGTTTTATTAATGATATAACAGTAGAATTTCCGGCCGGTCCGGGAACACGCCTGACTTTCAGTCCTGATGAGATGATTGACATCAGCTTTGGCGCCCAGTCTGACGGCTGGGAAGACATTGATGAAAAGGCATTTCTCATCGCAGAAGCTGATATTAAACCGTCATTCAATGAGCTCCAGGGTAATTACCGTCTCTATGTATGGACAAACAGAGGCAACCATACTGATGCAAATGATGCAGCAAAGACAGAAGAGAACGGATCAGGTTATGGCATAAGCGCTGACCAGCAGGTGATGGATAATCTTTCTCTCTTTGCCCGTTTTGGTAAGCGGAATGATGATATTACTGAATACGAGTTTGACATGGCGTGGAGTGCAGGGCTCGCACTCGGTGGAAGCATGTGGGGCAGGGATAATGATATTTTCGGCATTGCATATGGAAAGGCCATGTCAGCAGACCATTATGAGAATACCCTGACCAATCCTGCAGATGAAGGTCACTTCGAAACCTATTACAGCACCGTGGTCAACGAACATATTGCAGTTACACCGGACATACAGGTCGTGACTAATGCAAAAGGTGACGATGATTTTGAAACCGTGGTCATCGGGTCTGTAAGGGCACAGTTAACATTTTAATAAAGATAAAAAGGAGGATGTAATGAAAAAACTTATTCTGATTCTTATGGCAGCTGGATTAATCTGGACAGGCCTGACGTCAATGTCGTTAGCAATGGATGTGGCTTCTTATAAGTCAATCGCAAAAAATACGATAAAGGAGGCCCTGAGCGGATCAATAAGTGATATCGACAAACTGATAGCAGATCAGGAGAAGCTTGTAGCACTTGGAGTACAGGGCTGTAAAGACTATGCAAAGAAGGATTCAAAATATGAGAAATTAATGACACTTGTTGTTGACAACGCTGATAAGATGAAAGCCATGTCACTGGAAGAGATCGAAGATAAATGGCATAACGGAGGAACTCTGTATGACAACGGCATTGATTTTGATGCAATAGATCATTTCGGACCTGCAATCAGCTATATGGATGCGGTCGTACACCCTGCAACAACGTATATCGTATTGACGCAATATAAGAAAACAAAGGACGCTGATCTTTTATCACAGGTAAAAGATGAACTCTCTGAGGTGCTGGAACATATGGATCATATACATTAAAAAATTTAAATAGAGGAGCAATACTTCGTGATTGCTTCTCTCCGAACTATACAACTGACGACATGTACGAAATATAAAAAAGGATGCAGCAAATCGAAAAAGGAACATAAAATGAAATTAACGGTAGGTAAGAAACTGAACTTGAGTTTTATGCTCATAGCCATACTGGTCTTTATATCAGGAATTGTAGGCATTATAATGACAGGCAGGGTATCGAGCACGGCAAAGACAGTTATAGATGAAATGCTTCCATTAAAGGACGTTTCCATGGAATCGGTGATCGTAATGGAAAGGGCGATCTCAGAGAGCAGAAGATATCTCAATACTTTCAAAGGGCTTGATCATGTAAGGGAAGATCTGGAGGAAGCACTCGGTGATCTGGATATGTATCTCTATATGATACGATTCGGTACTCAGTCCGATGAATTTAATAACTCTCCTGCCTATGCCATGTACAAAAAAGACGGACTGGACATATCAGTTAAAGAACCACAGCCGCACATCCGGAAACTGTCGGATAGTTCATATAAAGAGTTTGAACACTTCAGACAGGCTGCTTCTGATCTTATGAAAGCCCATGACGAGAAAGCAGGGTATAATTTCACACTCAATGGAACGGATTACGATATCAGGTCCTTTCTGTACTACCTGAATGTACAGCTTGTCAATTTAAAAACATCACTTGAGGATGCAGTTGAGTATGATGTAGCATTGTCCGGTATGAAAGACCCTGGTGAGAGTGATTTCAGTCTAATGTACAAAGTGTTTAAAACCGATGATACGAAACTGGCAAAGATGCTGAAAAACTTTGACAGGACCAACAACAACCTCTATAAGTGGGCAAAGAACACCAACGAAGCCAGCAGCGATAAGAAAAAATCAACTTTTGGGAGGTTTTTAAGGTTTTTTGGCAAGGCATTAAAGGAGATAGAAAAAATCCAGAAACACACAATCCCGGTCTTCAATAATATCGAAAAGCGGGAGCAGGAAAACCTGCAGACCATGGAAAATGTATCAAATAACATCAGGGCTATCCTTGTTGAGCTGGAATCAGCAGTGGATAATGACCTGAATGAAGGAATAAGAGATTCAGAAAAAACTGCCTCAGCAGCACTGAATTCAACGAGATATGTTCTGATCAGCATCATTACCATCAGTATAGCTGTATCTTTATTACTGGGGATGTATCTGACACGCAGCATTACCCGTCCCCTGAAAAATGGCGTCAGTATTGCGGAACATCTTTCTGAGGGAAACCTTACTATGGATGTTGCGGTAAACAGGGACGATGAAATCGGTCAGCTTCTCGGAGCAATGAATGTAATGGTAAATAATCTAAGAAAGATCGTACAGGAGATTACCACAGGTTCTATGACAATAGCCGGCAGTTCTGAAGAATTGTCTGCAACATCAGATCAGATAACTGCTGGAATAAGTGAGCAGTCCAGGCAGATTGAACAGTCAGCAGCCGCAACAACAGAGGTTTCCCAGACAATTACAGATGTTGCGAGGAATGCAGGGGATGCATCAACCACTGCCAAAGAGTCTCTGGACATAGCCCGGGATGGTAAATCAACTGTTGAACAGACAGTGATGGGAATGCAAAACATCTTTAAATCAGTTGAATCCTTCTCAGAAACTATTGCGTCACTTGGTGAAAGCAGCAAACAGATAGGAGACATTATTGAGGTAATCAATGATATAGCAAGCCAGACCAATCTCCTTGCTCTCAATGCTGCCATAGAGGCTGCACGTGCGGGTGAACAGGGGAGAGGATTTGCTGTAGTAGCTGATGAAGTCAGGAAACTCGCAGAAAGTACGGGAAACGCAACCGAGGAAATTGCCGGCAAGATAATGAAAATACAGCATGATTCAGAATTATCGGTGAAAAGCATGGAAAAGAGTAAGGCCGATGTAGAAAAGGGGGTACAGCTTGCAGAACGATCCACTGAATCCCTTGAGAAAATTGTATCTGCAACTGAAAAGTGTATGGACATCGTACAGTCCATTGCTGCAGCAGCAGATGAGCAGTCTTCTGCAGTTGAAGAAGTATCGTCCAGCATGGAGAATGTTTCGAATGGATTCGCTAATACCAGCAGTGCTGTTACTCAAATCAATCATTCTACGAATGATTTGGCAAAAACAGCAATGGAACTGAAGACGCTTATTGAATGGTTCACTACTGACACTCAGTCAGAAAATACTCAAGAAACAGTTGCTGTCCGCTCTGCTGCAGAATCTGAAAGAACACCACTTGTCTGATTTATACTGTCAGATCGGTAAAAAATAGAGATTAAAATGCGGTAGTCATTATAAGTGTTTACAGTAGTTGTAAACACTTATTCTTATGTTATTTAAAATGGGGCTCTGCCCCAGACCCCGGGTTGCCCTTCCGGCGGAGTTACTCTTTTTTTTAATCTTTGTTTTTATCCCCCTTTTGATTGCTTCCGGGATATGCAGG
>CALZMZ010000126.1 GCA_945788685.1 Thermodesulfovibrionia bacterium
TAACTACTCAGTGGTTGTTGCCGGAAATTGCAAGATATCTGTTTATTGAAGGAATGGATTCTTTAAACTACCGCGCCAGCGGTTTAGTTCTCTGGTAGGTAATTATTTCTATTCAATCGTGCTCTAACCTGAACATCTGTGTTTGTGCAGGCAACTCCAGGATCATTGCCCTCTTAAATATTCCAATTAGCATTTCAGATTGGACAAGACGAGCTTTATATGATATGAATTTAAATATATACCCTGATTCAATGAGATTGAATCATTATAAAAATGAGGTGAATCCGGTAAGAAGAACTTTGCTCTTCTAACGGGATAAAGAGAATGAAGTTTTTCAGGGAACATTCATACAAAGTGATACTTCTTTTATTAGGAGTATTTTTTACAGGGGGATCTGTCTCCTATACAGATGCGAAGGATACATGTGTTGAATGCCATAAGGACATAAAATTTATGGATAAGAACGGTGTCTTATTTGAGTACTACAGCAACTGGATAAACTCTATCCATGAGATTGAAGGAGTCACGTGTACGGATTGTCATGGGGGAGACCCGACTAAAAGTGACAAGGAAAACGCACATAAAAATGATTTTTCGTCTTTAACGGTTACGGACAGGTTCTCTTCTCAAAAGATTACTGAAAGGTGTGGTAAGTGTCATAAGGCGGTCCTGAAGAATTTTACAGAAAGTAAACATTACAAAGCTCTCGTTAAAAAGGGGACCGCACCGAACTGCTCAACATGTCATGGTTCAATGAATGCAGATGTGTATTACACGTCTGTTATCTCGCGGTCATGTAAAAATTGTCATAATGAATATACAAAGAACATCCCTGATATAGTCGGGGAAGCTGACAAGATCCTGCACCGAATAAATGTTGCTCACTTATACAAAAGATGGGTCTTAATCGAGTATCATTTTACGGAACCAACAAAAGTGGAAGAGATACTTGCTTTATATATAAATGTTGCAGAGTCCTGGCATACGTTCGATTTTGAGGAGCTTGATCAAAAATCACAGGTATTATTGAGAAAAATAAGAACACTGGTGAGAAGGGGACCAATGGCGAAGAAATAGGAGATTGATCTAAATATTAGTCAGAGGCTGTGCAAACTACAGGACACAAGTGGACACGAAAAAATAATGGTGATCCTTCCCCTCACATCCCGATTCTCATGAATAATTTATTGTTCCTTTTTTTTCTGATCGCTGACAGCTAAACGCTGATAGCTGTTTTTTACTTTAACCACTATTAAGCTTTTATGCTATGTAATAGTTTTCTTAAATATGACTCCGGGTGCCTCAAAACATCTTTTTGAATATCACTGCCAAAATATTCCTTTCCCTGTTCTCCTCCAATATAGCTGCGGATTATGAGCGTATCCTGATACAGGCTCTCGTGCCGGACAATTTTTTTTAACGCTGCGATTGCGACCAGATCTGTGAGAAATTCCTCGGTCTCGAGGTCCAAATGTTTAATGCCTATCCAGCAGTGTCCCAGTTCATGGAGAAAGGTATAATTCCAGAATGCATACGATGCGTATAGATCGCCAGCTGGAATAAATATAAGTCCCAGAAGACTGCCATCACTCTCGTTCTTCAATTCCAGTTGTAATCCTCTGTTCACCTCTTCATCAGTTAATATGAGGATATCTGATGGATTGCACGGTATCTTATATTTCCTGCATGTTTCCAGAAAGACAACACATAGTTTATTTATCTTCTCTTTAAGTTCATTTTCGGATATCTTTAAAAACTCTTCTACGATCCTGAGCTGTATCTGTATTTTATGTGCGCCCATCCTTAATTCGATCACATCTGTCCTAAAGGCACTATATTTATTTGTCAATCTATTCGTTACTTCATCTTCTACTTTAAAAAGCTCTCCATCATCCTTCATTTAATCTCCTGCACGAAGAATTTCATTCCACACATTCAAGCTGCAGATTAAAGACAGTGTCGGATTGCAGGACTATTTCTCATCTGAAATGAGTTAAGATTTCAGACCTGGCAACTCCGGTTAAATCAGCAGTAATGTTTTTGACCAGTCTGTCTTTTACGTCCGGCTTCAGGTTATCAATAATCTTTCTGTTTATTTTCTTGGCTGATGCAAGATACCATTCATCACACTTCTCATTCTCAATTAAGGCATCTATGTACCTTGCTATCATTTTTGAGAGTTTCTTTTCCATTTCCAGTTCTATATTATGTCGTTCACCAGAGCCCTTTGCCACCTCATCCTTGCCGCCAGACCTCCTGAACCGTCCACTGGCATCACTTAATTTATCCCCTAATTTACCACGCCCTTCAATGGAGTCATGACTTTCAATGAGTGTAACTCTGGGGCTTATGTCCGGAGGATCCTGGGTCACTCTGTATGCCTTGAAATGTCCCAGATTAGCCGTAATTATTATTATTCTGTCCATAACATACCTCCTTCCTGATTAAATTTTAACTCTTATTTTTATTGCTGGCAAATTATTATGAAAAATCATAAAAAAATCTAATTCTTTGGTTATGAAGTCAGGTATTGCAATTTAGATGCTTATTGCAGACAGATGTTATTATTACATCAAAGATTGTGTTGACTATGCATGATATTGAGTTATAATAATAGTAGAAGATGAGGTTGCGATACCTTGGGTTGAATCAGGCTCAAAGCCGAGCATATCGGCTGGTGAGCGGGAGCTGACGGCGAGGAGTTCAATCTGAACTTCACATGAGGTCTGAGACTCCGAAACGCTCGCATAGAAAGCTTAGGGATTTACCCTGCCAGGGCATCGCATTTTTTATTAATCTGTATTCAGCAAAAACCCCTCTCATTCCGGACCTTTTTTGACATCACTAACCTATCCCGCTTATGGTGCACTATCCCTCCCCCGGTCTTGTCATTTATGATCAGACATAATTGGCAGGAATAGTACCATAAGGGTGAAAAAAGCAATGGAAATAATTAACCCATATTATTCAAACAGCCAGGGAGGTAAGCCTTAAAAAAGTTTTGGGAGCGGCTTCAGCAGAAGATCACTGGAATACACTTTGTATGTTGATCAACATCAGAGAATGATCATATTTTATGGCATCGTGCCGCATTCAAAACTTTTTTAAGGCTTACCTCCCTGACTCAAATATTTGTGAATAATATGGTTAACAGACTTTTCTGTAGATATGGTCCTGTTTTGACCAGGGTTTAAGCTTTTCAGTTTTACAGGGAAGATGGTCGATCTTTCCAAGGACGAGCGCACCGCCGGGCGCAAGCCGGGACAGAATTTTTTCCAGTAGTTCTGCCTGGAGTTTCTCGTCGAAATAGGTAAACACCAGATATCTGCAAAAGATTATGTTGAAGGGACCTCCCGGCATTTTTTTACGCACATCCTGTTTTATAAACCGCACGGAATCACGATACTGTGATTTTAGAATATACTCTTTATTCTGATGGTTGAAACCGGCCTCCAATAACTCTTCGGGCAGTTCTTTAATGCTGCTTTTCGCATAATGTCCTTTTAAGGCCCGGTTGAGCATGGTATCAATGGAATCGGTGGCGATGATTTCAAGATCTATTGCAGAAAAGCAGGGTTTCAGAACGTGATGCCATAGAAGGGAAAGAGTATAGGATTCTTCACCTGCAGCGCAGCCGCTGCACCAGCATCGCAACCTGTTTGTCTCCGCCTTTTTTGCAAGCTCCTTCAGCACAACATCCTGAAGGAAAAGGAATACGTTTTTGTCGCGGTAAAAGCGGGAGATGGAGATGTGGCAGAAGGAATCCAGTTTTTTCCATTCTTCCGGGTGATCTGCAAGACAGGTTTTGTAATGAGACAGTCCGGCAAAGTTCAGTTCCTCCAGCCTTCCAGTAATCCTTCTGCACACCTGCCTGCGCACTTTCCTAAAGCCGGGCCACCGCATGCGCATCTGCGGCAAAGCCCATTGCAGAAATTCCACACATTCATTGTCATTCATAGTCTATACGAAAACATTACAAGCAGTTGTAAATAAATCAGTTTGATATGCATGAAAGAAGTCAGAACTCTTTTCATTTCATTCTTCCCAGAGGCATTATATAAAGCGGCTGTTCCCTTTCAGGCATCTTCAGGACTTTTTTAACCGCATCATCATGAAAGGCCCCGATGATCACTGCCCCGAGGTTAAGGGAAACTGCCTGCAACAAGACATTCTGTGCTGCATGTCCGGATTCCATATGCACATATTGTATGCCTCTGTCGCCGTATTTCACGGTTGTTCGTTCATACACTGCGGACATCACTATGACTGCTGCGGCATCCTTTACTGAAGTTTGGCCGAGAGCTGCTTTACAGAGCTCATTTCTTTTGTCACCCCCTGCAAGACCTGTTAATTCGTGTTTATGAGGCCCGTACTTATAAACACCATCTGGAAGGTCATTCACATTTCCTGCAACAACATACATTTCAAGCGGATAGAGTGCACCTGCAGATGGTGCTGTCCTTAGGCCCCTTTGACTCGTAATGCCCTGCGCAGCCCAGAGAAGCTGTGAAATTTCCGCAAGTATCAGCGGTCTTTCTTTATAGCTCCTGGTGGATCTTCTCTTACGCATGGCCTCTTCAATGGATGTATCACTGTCCTGCACAGGTTCAGGCAGCCTGATCATTTCTGACGAATATTCCGACATGGCTTGTGTCATCCCCTTTGCCAGCGATAATGCAAGCTCTGTCATGATGCAGAGTATGAGCATGACCAACAGGAATGGGTATTTCTTCGATTTAGTCAGATCTGACATATCAATTCATAAAGAATATTCACATTCCTATAATTCAAAATCTACACCCTTTGACATGACCTGTCAATCGTCAAAGGGAAAAGTAACGTTCGCCTCCTCTGTTTCCTCCGGAGGTCATGATATAATGTTACGTATCAATATATCTGAAACTGCAAAGGAGTCTGGTATGAACAGAGAATTCTTAAATGTAATGTACTCACGCAGGAGCGTGCGCACATTCACCGGGGAAAAAGTAAAAAAAGATGACCTGCTCACGATGCTCAGGGCCGGTATGTCAGCGCCTTCAGCGGTGAATGTTCAGCCCTGGGCGTTTGTCGTTGTAACGGACAGG
>CALZMZ010000127.1 GCA_945788685.1 Thermodesulfovibrionia bacterium
GGAGTCAACAACGTCCCCAATGAGAATGATGAATTCACAATTGAAATATTCAGTGAAGAGGGATGGTTTGAGAATGAAGACTATGAGATAGTAGTTTCAGATTGGAAGTAACTCTTGTGAAATGGCAGGTATCAATTCAATTCTTCCGCATTCTCTGACTCAGCAGCACATGAACAGATGGGGCATGTGCTGCCAGTGCCCGGTAAAGTGACTGGAGAAGCAGATTTTACTTCTACTGTTTTACTCTCTATCCCGGGAGCAGGATGCTCGATCCTCAGGAGTTTAGGCTGCTGTGAAATATTGAGTTTTGATGTAAGCCACGTCCATCCTGCGAGGGGAATGGTGGCAAGACCGAAGAGCTGATCTTTCATGGAGATCCCACCTGTTTCCTGCCTGATCTCGTTGAGCAGTCTCCTGGCATCAGCCCTGCGTTCCTTATTCGGTCCAAGGATCATCGCAGGGTAAATTGCAGGGATTGCGCTTCTCACATATTCCTTCATTCGTTCTGCCCTGCCGCTCAGGAGAGGATTTGAAGAGTCTTTTAAATTGCGATATCCCTCAAACCACACCTGCACTACCCGAAGAATAGATGGACCAAGGGTCTCGAAGTTTTTCCGGTAGAGCGTGCTCTGCATTTCCTTTAACTCGGCAGCATCCTCAATCATCTGCCTGTAAAGTGGGGTGCCGGGAAAGGCAAAATAAATCAGGACCTGCCAGAGAGACGGGCCAAGGTCAGTAATCATACGGAACTCCTCCATGATCTTTTCTCTGTCCTGATAGGGAAATCCTATGATCATGGATGAGAGGAGGCCGACCCCACGGGATTTCAGAGATACATAGAGTTCTGATAAGGACTTACCCTTGAGTTTGTTGAAATTCGACTCAGTGCCTTCAAAGGCGGTCCATAGAATGTCAAATCCCATTTCAGCAATCTCATCGGGCGTGAATTTGGAAAGACCGCGTACACTGCCGAACCCCATAATCGACAGGGGTTTTCCTCCTTCACGTACACACTGGAGAAATTCCCTCGCCCTTTTTTCGTGAAGAAAAAAATCCTCGTCAATTAAAATAAAACCGCTCAATTCATCACCCGCTTTTTCAGCCATTTTTTCCATATGGAGCATGAGGCGGTACATTTCCTGCCCGCTTTTTACAAAGGGGATGTATTTCCGTTTGAAAAAGTGAGATGTGCAGCAGAAGTCGCAACCGTTGGGGCAGCCAAGCCCGCCGGTGATATGCGCAACTTTTGTCTTGAGAGGAAAAGAATATATACGGGGTGACTCAACCGGAGCATAGGGGTGCACGATTGGCGTGTCTGTTTCTTCGCCAAGCAGCCGCCTCATATATTCTATACCCTCTTCCCTGCATATGAGGTCACCATAAGGGGATATCTCTTCATCTGAAAGTACGGTGCCGTATCCGCCGAGAATTATCTTTGCCCCGGGTGCATGCATGCGAATAAATCGGGTCATCTTTTTAACTTTGTGCCAGGTTGCAACAACAAAGTTTATACCTATGTAATCATATCTGCGATTCTTCAGTTCCCTTACAAACTCCCGCTCTGAAGGGTAATGGAGGACAACCGAAGGGGCTTCAATGTTTTCAGCAATATAGTCGAGCGCCCAGCAGCGGATCACCTGACGGTAACTGAAGATACCCTGTTCCCGGGTAACCTGGGCGTGAAAGAGTTCTGCTCCGACAGAGTCGCCTTCACCATGGCCGCTGAACGGGCGGCAGACTGTTGTGAGAAGAATATGTGGTTTTGGCATGCTAACTTACTCCCGGTTAAGATAAAAACAGGATATTGTGAACTGCATTGGAGCTGAAAGTATAACATATATGGAAATGACGGTTTCAACCGCTTGAACAGTTTAACGGCTCAAGCGGCTGGAACAGTTCAAGCAATTGAAACGCTTATCGGAATCAATCAAGATTCAGGAGTGTACATCCGATCCTGTCATCAGCCGGTCTGAAATGTATTACAGCCTTATTTCATCATCAGCACTGGCCATACGTATAACGGGAATTTCCGGCGCATTCTCTCCAAGCAATTGTTTTGCAAGTGACGGGGAGGTGCTTCGATAATTCAGGGATGCCTCAACATGCAAAGGATATGCTGCATCAGCCGGAACATAAAAACTGTACGTTTCCAGCACATATCCTTTTGGAGGAATACGATAATCAAAAAGCACTCTCTCAGCTTTCGCAACATTTAAAACAGGGTTTCCATGCTTGTCACCCAGTAATGTGTAATAGAGCACAGCATCCCTGTCAATCGCGCCGTCCTTATCCAGAAAGCCGGAATGAAGGAGTACCTGTCCCCTGTCATCAGTTACTTTCACATCAAGCCACATCTGCCTTACCTCTGTAAGTCCTGTGGGCAGATAATGTCCTGCCCCTGAATTTATGACCTTAATGTCAAGACGGGAGACCCTGCTGTCTCTGTTCGATTGAGTTGTTATAATTTCCAGATCAGCTGCATGCTGCAGTCTCTCTACTGCCATATCTGCATTTACACTGCTGCCTGTCAGTTTTGGAACAATTGCGTTTCCCCCGACAAAATAATGGGTCCATATGTGATCTCTCACAGGGCCGTATTCGCTTGCCCTGCCCGGATTATCCGGCCGATCAGTACTCCCTGTCGCCGGTATTCCCGGTTGCTGTCTCATATGACAGTCCTGGCAGTGAACAGACGTTTCTGCATTCCCGGTATTATAGGGACTGTTTTTCCATTCGGTATAGGTGTTTTCTATGGGAAGTCCGTTTGCAGCATGGGTAACATTATGACAGAGACCGCAAAACTCAGACCGTGTGTGAAGCTCTGAATATTCAGTAGGATGAACATTAGAGTATGAATCTGTAAAGGGACCGAGCATGATCGATGGAAACTCTTCACCTCCACCCGGGTCCACTTCATATCCTGCGTCACGGATATGCTTCACTTTATTGATATTATGGCACCAGTTGCAGAAAATGCCCTCTGCCGGAAGTCCTGAAACCGCATTATAATCCTGATCTGAATTATTAATAGTGTAAGAACGGAATCCAAGGGGAGTATGACATTTTACACAGGCCTTCATCTCAAGAATTTCACCCGGTGTCACTGCCTCCTTAACAAAAAACTTTGTTGATGCCCGCCATATCGGGTCAGTAAAAGCCCTGCTGTGCATGGAACCCTTCCACATGGTATAAATTTCGGCATGGCAGTTCCGGCAGGTTTCAGGCTTTATGAACTGGTCTGCCCTGACTCTTTTAAAATTAAACATTTCATGCTGATCAATTGCTGCTATTTTTTTGATTTCATTCATAACAACCGGGTCTTTCGGCGCAGACATGTCTGCAAGGTATCGTGCAATAATCTCTGAATCCTGAAGTGTAATCTGACCGAACGTGTACGCTCCCATTCTCAAGACCGTTTTTTCCCATTCTTCAAATCCCTTGCTTTTTTCTAACGTTCGTTCAAGGGTATGGCACCTGATACACTTCTGTTCGAAAAGGTCCCTGCCATCCTGCGCTGATGACTGTATAGCAGTGAGAAAAAGCATGAATATAACAATAATAGCGTTTTTTGACATAACGGTACGCTCCTTTTCCCTGGAATTATGATTGATACTTTTTGTATAGCATATTTTTTTCGTGCCTGCAATTCGCTGATATACGAATAAAAAAAATAATTATTAATTTCAAATTACGAATTAAGGGAAAGAGAATAACGATAAACGAGTCTTGCCTTCCGGCAGGCAGGGCACGAATGATTAACTGGGAACCGTTTCAGCCGTGTAAGCCGAAAGAATGTTTCAGCAGCTTGAGCTGTTAAACTGCTCAAACGGTTCAAGCAGTAGAATCTTTTATTTTTCCCATGACCTATCACCCATAACCCATTACCTATATAGTTTAATCAAGAACAATCGTCTGCCCATGCTGCAGAACAAGAAAATCCTCATCAGACAGTCCCTCGTTCTTCATGGCTTCTTGAAGCCGGCGGGGCGGCTCGTCAAGGGGTTCATCTGTAAGCATGAATGTTCCCCAATGCATGGCAACGGATTTTTTTGACCTGAGGTCTTTGTGGGCCTGAACAGCTTCTTCAGGATTGATATGATGATTCTTCATAAACCAGCGCGGTTCATAGGCTCCAATCGGAAGGAGTGCAAGGTCAAAAGGTCCATACCTGTCCCCTGTTTCCTGAAAATGCGGTGAATATCCGGTGTCACCGCCAAAGTAGAAGCGAAAATCATTTGACATGACGATCCAGCTTGCCCACAGGTGTTTATTCCGGGAAAAGGGTGACCGCTTGCCCCAGTGCTGCATAGGTGTTGCTATTATCTTTAGTGAGTCCATTTGATAAGTGTCCCACCAGTCCATCTCAATTGCAGAAGGAACCCCGAGGTTTTCAAACCACTTTTTCATCCCCAGCGGCACGAAAAAACGGGTATCCTTTCCATCTGCACGGTGATAAAGATTCAGGATGGTCTTCTTGTCAAGAGAATCATAATGATCATGGGAAATGAAAACTATATGGATAGGGGGGAGGTCTTCAATAGATATCCCCGGAGCTACCACTCTTTTTGGTCCTGCCCACTGAACAGGTGATGACCGTTTTGAAAAGTGGGGGTCAGTGAGAATATTCTTCCCGTCAACCTGAAAAAGCATGGTGGCATGTCCTATCCAGGTAAGAGTTTTTTGTGTCTTATTGGCCCTTAGAAATTCCGGATCGTTCTTTGCCACAGGGAAATCATAAGAATCAGCAGAGGGTATATCCATCCATAGCCGATTCCAGCGCCAGCGAAGAAAATCGAAAAAACCATGGTCATCTTTAAGATCAGGATTAATGAATCCATTGTTTGTATGATGCGGCTTGTCAGGGTTAATGTTTTGTGCTGCGCAGCTGACCGTTGCCATAGTAAATATACTAATAATGATTGCCGACGAGACCGCCAGAAAAACATCCCTGAGTATGCAATGTTTGTTTTTCAGTTCCTGCATCTCACCAGCCATGAGTTCCTGGCTCTCCTTTGAAAGGGCCCACAATATTTCCTGTTATCCATCCGCCATAAAAGTCACCCTCCTGGGCCTTTACCTTTTCGTCGTTCACATAGCAGGCATCCATACGACCGGGATAAAAAGCGACGTGGTCTTTTAGTATTAAAAAATCAGAGGTCGGATCAGGATAGTACCAGGCAGCATTTATTGCTTCTTTTTTATTTACTACAACCGTATAGTACTTTGCATTTCCTTTAAATTCACACCACGAGGTTAATGGACTCTTTATGATATGCTGCATTTGAATGTCCCCGGGTGGAATATAATATACCGGAGGATGGCTTGTTTCAAGGACCCGTTTCGCTACATGCGTGTCAGCAATAATAATGTCATTGAATATCACTCTTATATGTCCGGTAAAATCTTCAATCCCTGGGGGTCTGGGGTAATCCCATACCGACTCCTGTCCGGGGCCCGGCATTATGTGTTCTGGTCTCATTCTGTTATCTCCTATCATAACATCAGCTGAAATTGAGGACTTTATCTATTCCGATTTAACGATAACTTGAGAAATAAACAATTCTGAATATTCATATTTATGCAGGAATAGAATTGGTAATCCTTACTTGTATGATTGTGCAAACAGGAATATTTTCAGTTTTTATAACCTCGATAATTTTATCTTATTTACCTGTTTTTGTTCCAATAAGTCATAATACAAAACGGCATTTCGATTTTTTTGCGATTTATTGTATTGTTTTAGTAAATTAGTTTTTTTTCTATAAACAGCATTTTTCACACGCTAAGTTTACTGGAGATTTTTTATGAAAAGAAATCAGTCTTTGATCACTTTACTGTGCTTTGCGATGATATGTCTTTTATCATCTGAATCGACTGCTCTCATGCAGGGAATGAGTACAAAAGAACTTTCGGGCGCATCGGATCTGGTTTTGGAAGGAGAAGTAATAGATGTCAGAACTTCATGGAGTAAAGACGGAAAGACAATTTTTACAGAGGCGGTAGTCATAGACAGTTATGTAATAAAAGGCAGAGTTACTCAAAGGAAGATAATCGTAGAGTATGAAGGAGGGGAAATAGGAGGAATTGGTCTCAGGGTATCTGATGTTGCACCTCTGAGAAAAGGGGAAAAGGTAATCCTGTTTCTCAGAACCGGTAAAAGTAAAAAAGTCGGAAATGTTTATAACATAGTGGGGAAGGGACAGGG
>CALZMZ010000128.1 GCA_945788685.1 Thermodesulfovibrionia bacterium
TCCTGCAGAATTTATTGCCAACTTCTCCCTGAAAAAAGATCTAAAGTATCTAAAAGGTATTAGTTACCGGTTTAACAGGGAAAAAGATATTCACTGTCTCATTTATATTTTGAGTAAGGCCTTGAGAAAGCATGGGACTTTGAAAAACCTTTTTTATCGTAATTATAAACCCGGACAGGATGATATAAAAGATGCCCTTACTGGATTTATGGATTTTCTGTCTGGCATTGATACGTCACCTGTTTATGGAAGAAACATCAGCCCCCCGGGTTTAACGCAGCTTCTGCCATCCCCAAAAACCGGGAGTGCATGCAAGAGGCTGAACCTTTTTCTGCGCTGGGTAATTAGAATGGAAGACATTGATTTCGGTATATGGGACAGGATTCCTCCTTCAAAACTGATAATTCCGCTTGATACCCATATAGCCAGGATTTCAAGATGTCTGGGATTAACAGCCAGAAAATCATCAGACTGGAAAATGGCCAAAGAAATTTCTGAATCATTAAAAAGGCTCGATCCCGAAGATCCCCTCAAATATGATTTTGCCCTTTGCCACCATGGGATATCCGGATTGTGTAAGGGTATCAAATCGTCTCACATCTGTTCAGATTGCGCTCTGCTGCCTGATAAAGCTTACTGAGACCTGACAGAGTCATTCTGAATTATGATAAAGATCATATTATTAGACTGATAGTACTATTAATATAAGTAATTGAATTATTTCTCCCTTGCCGGCTGAACAATTTAGAGATACAATAGAAGGTAGTCTTATACATGCAAAATGAATTGAGACGGGAGTTAAATGAAGAAACCGATAGAAGAGTCTGTAGACATATGCCCTGTTGAGGCGATTACAATATCCGAAGAATAAATCTGATAAAAGAGGAGGGAATATGGAGGTACTTGATCTTAAGAAGTTGATTAATTTTTCACCGGACAAGATTTCAAGGGACATGCTGGATGACAAACCTGAGATGCGGATTGCCCTGATGTGTCTTGAGCCCGGGCAGAAGCTTGAGCCCCACAAGGCGCCCATGAGGCTTTTGATGTATGTAGTCGAAGGAAAGGGGACATTCACCGTAGGTGATGAGAGTTTTGAGGCTGATGAAAAAACAGGCATTCCCTGCGATCCCATGGTTCTCCATGGTTTCAATGCTGATAAAGGGGAAAGACTTGTTGTCATGGCAATAGTAACACCTGTAGATGAGCCCTCATAAAGTAATTTTTATGATAAAATGATAATGATAGGTACGTTCCATATTGCATAACCAATATATGTCTGAGCAATCAGGCTGAAACTTAAATTAATACAGGAGGTGTATTATGAAACCAGTTGTAAATTATGATGAATGTACAGGCTGTGAAACTTGCGTAGAGTTATGTCCTGATGTGTTTGCGATGGGTGATGATGAAAAGGCCTATGTAAAGGCAGAGGACAAGTGCGATACATGTGACTGCCAGGAGGCTGCTGATACCTGTCCTTCAGAGGCGATTACGATTGAAGATTAGTCCAGTCTGATTCATTGAATCACAATACCCCGTCAGATTAGTTTCCGGCGGGGTTTTTTATGTTAATAGGTGATAGGTCATTGGTCATGGGTGATGGGTGATAGACTTTATGTTGTTCCCGTTACCTCTGACCCATAACCTATTACCATTCTTTTCTTTATTGAAAATGAATTTCAATTTCCTTGACAAAGACGGTGGAAATCTGTTAAAAAAATATACCAAGGACATGAAATTCATCTTTTATAACTCATAATCATGATTAAAGAAATTACAGAGAAAAAGGAACGCCTAAAGACGTATATGAAGCAGAAGGGCTTCAAGTCTACCCGCCAGAGAGATATTATCGCTTCAGAGTTTTTTAAGTGTGAAGATCATATAACAGCAGAAGATCTTTATATAAAAATCAATAAAAGACATAAAGATATAGGCTCCACAACTGTGTACAGAACACTCAAACTCCTGGCAGAATCAGGGCTTGCAACTGCACGGGTATTTGCCGACCAGCTGACAAGATATGAACCGGTTTCAGAAGATGAGCATCATGATCACCTCATCTGCCTTGATTGCGGTTCCATCATTGAGTTTGAAGATCCCAAGCTTGAGAGATTGCAGGAAAAGATAGCCTCTGAATTCGGATTCAGTATTGTAGACCATAATATGGAGTTTTATGGATATTGCAGGGACTGTAAAAGATAATGAGTACTGATTGTCATAGCACAACAGAGGTAAAGAGCAAAGCTGCCGGGATGTGCCTTGTTGGAAACCCGAATGTTGGTAAGAGTGCTATCTTCGGTCTGCTTACAGGCAGGTATGTGGTCGTCTCAAACTATCCCGGAACCACGGTAGAGATAACCAATGGCGAAGCTCACCTGCACGGTGATACATACCAGATTGTAGATACTCCCGGAGTCAACAGCCTTATTCCGATGAGTGAGGATGAGAAGGTAACAAGGGACATACTGCTGGAAAGGGACTTTTTATCAGTTGTACAGGTCATTGATTCCAAGAATATCAAAAGGGCGCTTTCCCTGACACTTCAACTGGTTGAAATGGGTGTGCCCCTCGTTATTGACCTCAACATGAGAGATGAGGCAGTCAACAGGGGGATACACATTGAGGAAGAGGAGCTCAAAGAGATATTCGGAGTCAATGTGGTTTCAACCATAGCAGTTCAAAAAAAGGGCATATCATCATTGAAAGACGCTGCCCTTGCCCCGAAAATATCGGAATACAAAATTACATATGATCCTCTGATTGAAAAAGCTGTGACAGAAATTGAGGCTTTTCTTCCTGAGTCCAATATATCCAGAAGGTCTATTGCTTTAATGATACTCTCCGGAGACAGAACGTTAAAGGACTGGCTTCTGAAAAATGTGCCTGATGATCAGATCATGAAGATGGAAGCGATTAGAGATGAAGCAGCCCAGCAATTTCCCATAGCACTAGGTTATGCCATTAGCAAGAAAAGGCATCAGGTTGTAGAGAAGATGGCCGGCACTATTCTCTCAAAAATTGACAGCGGGAAAAAAGGGGTATCTGCCTACCTTGGAGAAATTACTACGCATCCTGTATGGGGAACACCATTCCTGTTTCTTGTACTGTACGCGTTATATGAATTTGTAGGGGTCTTTGGAGCGGGAACGATGGTTGATTTTTTTGAGTCAGTGATATTCGGTGAATACCTGAATCCCTGGGCAGAAAAAATTATCACATTGATCATACCTGTTGAACTGATTAAAGAGCTTCTGATAGGACCCTATGGAATAATAACAATGGCCCTCACCTATGCCATTGCCATAATACTTCCCATAACGGCAACGTTTTTTATAGCATTTTCAATCATGGAGGATTCCGGCTATTTGCCCCGGCTTGCTGCCATGCTGAATAAAATTTTCCAGTCAATGGGCCTGAATGGAAAGGCAGTGCTTCCCATGGTGCTTGGTCTCGGATGTGACACAATGGCAACCCTGACAACGCGCATTCTGGACACGCGTAAAGAACGAGTGATTGTAACGTTGCTCCTTGCACTCGGAGTGCCATGCTCTGCCCAGCTTGGTGTAATTCTCGGGATGTTCGGTAATCAGCCTTTTTCTGCCCTGCTGATCTGGCTGGCAGCGCTTGTCCTGGTCATGATGCTCGTTGGGTTTATGGCAGCCAGAATCATTCCGGGTCAAAGAGTAGACTTTATCCTCGAACTCCCGCCCATGCGTATGCCGCAGTTTTCAAATGTTATGATTAAAACACTGAGCCGCATTGAGTGGTATCTCAAAGAAGCGGTTCCGTTATTTATCCTCGGCACGTTAATTCTATTTGTTGCTGATAAACTGAACATCCTTCCCTGGCTGCAGGAAGTGTCTTCGCCTGTTATTGTCAGTCTTCTTGGTCTGCCCGCAGAGGCAACAGAGGCATTTATTATAGGTTTTCTGAGAAGGGACTTTGGAGCAGCAGGACTGTTTGCGCTGCAAGAGAGGGGTATGCTCAATACTGAACAGGTAGTTGTCAGTCTTGTTACCATCACTCTATTTATACCCTGTATTGCCAATCTCTTCATGATAATTAAAGAAAGAGGCATGAAAACTGCGGTTATAATTTCTGCATTTGTATTTCCCTTTGCCATTCTTGTTGGCGGAATACTTCACAGGATTCTTAAATGGTTTAAGGTTTTTGAATAAAAAAGATAACATCAGGTAATAGGTTAGAGGTCATAGGTCATAGGAACAACTCACAGCCCATAACCTATCACCTCTTACCTGTCTGTTTCATACCCCGAAAGTGTGGCCAGCCGGTCAGGCTCAATTATTTCTTCATACCTTTTACCTTTGATAAACCATGTGGGGTAGGACGTGATCTTTTCTCTTATACAGACTGCAGCCTTTGGTCTACTGCGGCCCTGTGGAGAGCATTCCACATAGGGAAGCCGATCCGCTGATGCCCCGAACAGATCCTTCTGTTCCGTGCATGCCGGTCACCAGTATGCACCGTATAACATGGCCTGATCCTCAGTCAGGTGTTCGGCCAGCCCTTTGAGAAACGGATCTTCAGGCCCGGCCATTGGATCAAATATACCGCTATAATGCAGATGCATTCCACCAATGATCACTGCTGTTATTATGACGGTCTGTCTTGCAAAAGCAGCAAAGTTGACTTCTGGCAGTTCCTTTGGCCGCTGGAATGTTAAAACTCCGAAGATTATGGTCATAATTATAAAAGAGGCAATACAGTATGCACAGGCTGCCTGAATCACAACCATCGAAATTGTTATTAGATAGATACTGTAGCCCAGACCGATCATGGAGATGGTCCATGCCGATTTCCAGTGAGTCCCTGGATTGCGAATCCTGATTCCAATATAGAACAGTGCTGTGTAAGTAATGAAACCCAGCAAAGCCGTGGGCAGGCCCAGAAAAGTGCCCCATCTGCTCTGCTGGACAATGTCACAGGAACTGCCCTCATCACACAGGACAGGGGCTTTATCCAGCCAGCCGGTAATGGCCAAATAAGCTGTCAGGATCATACCTGCTGCTGCCAGTCCTGTAAGCAGCCAGTTGGGTTTATCCATCTTCTGCAAAACCGGCTGTTTTTTCTTCTTTTTCTTTTTAACTGCTGGCTGTTCCTGAACCGGGGTCTCAGCCGGCGCTGCCTGTTTCTTCTGTGAAGCTGCCTTGCGTTTCTTTTTCTTTCCCAATGAGCTGTCCTTTTATTTTGATATATAATGTAATCTCAAACCCAAAAGGAAAAGGGTTTAAGCCATGAATCAATTCTAACACACTTTTTAAGTTGATAAAACTGGAGAGGAAAGGATGACGTAAGGTACATCCGTCCGGACGGGGTTACTGAGGTCAGGTTAAAAAATTAATTTTAATATCTCAATATTTAAACCTGACCCTTCGTGTATATTTGTGAAATTATTATTCAGATTGTTCCAGCTTCTCTGGTTCGCACAGCAGTTCCGGGTTGACAGCTATTTGGCCGCAATTCTTGCACTGCCAGCGGTCTGTATGAACTTTGTTATGACAAAATGCCGGTGGTTTAACTCCGGCTGTTCCGCACCAGTCTGCTTTTTTTCCTTTACCCATAACTTTACAGACATCGTCGGCACGAAGGGCGACGGCACCGCAGTCGGCACAAAAAAATGCTGGTGTTTGCTTTGGCATAGGAACGTGTTTCTTTTCTGACACTGTAATCTCCTTTCAGTTTTTAAAAATGGATATTATAAATGCAGCTTACATTATAATGAGAATGAATTAAAATTTCATCTTATTAATCAATGCTGCCTGTCTCCTGCAATTATAGATGCCTCTTTATCAAAGGGGTTGGTCCTCATGGCAGGAGAAAAGTGATTCTGTTCCCACTTTACTAAAAAAACATCTATAAGCATATGTAACTTTTCAATTGAACATAAAAAATACTATCTGATTTTAAAAGGTCATGCAGGTTTGGTTTTACTGTACGACTTGTTAAATTGCGGTTGTCACTATAAATGCTTACAAGTACTGTAAATATTTTTTTATCTTATAAATAATGGGGTTCCGCCCCCAAACGACGGGTTCATTTCTTACTTGTCTAAGAAACGAACCAAAGAAGGACACCCCCAAGTGATTGCTCAATTTCCGAGCTAT
>CALZMZ010000129.1 GCA_945788685.1 Thermodesulfovibrionia bacterium
AGCACGGTAAAGTAATGATCCACAACTGAGTCTATGAGCGCATAAGCCAGATAATCAGCGCCCATCTTTCTTACTTTACCCTTGCCGCTCTTTATCCGGTTCCTCAGAGAATCAAAGATGTCGCCCTGTTTTTCCTGGAAGGTGATGACATAATTATCACCCAATATGATACTTAACTGTTCTACATCGAGTTTATTCTCCCCCTTGTCATAGGTAAGCATTTTAAGCGAGATAAAGAGATGATCATCGAAAATGTCCATTTTCGTCCGTTGATGGGTATTCAGGATATCTTCCACCATAAGAGGGTGCCATCCATAGCTCATTCCCAGTTCCTGTATGATCGTGACGTCATGCAGGCCGTCAACGTTTAACCATGTTACTGCAGAAGTCTCTTTAAAAGGGAAACAATCCTCAACCATTTCGATCTCTCTGGTTTCAAAGTGAACATCATCATAGTTGATAACAGTTATTCTGACCCGCTCTTCCTTTTTCTCGCCAACATGAATCGGTGTGCCCGGCGGCAGGCCGGCCTTTTTAGAAACCTTTTGATATAATTTCTGTTTTTTATCCATTTTTTTTAAACGTATGTCAATTGCTTATAGCTGCATACAGATTCTCATGTTCAGGACAATCTGATTTCTCTAATGTTCCATATTAGATAATAAATTTAATGCTAAGTCAAGAGCATGTTTTTTTGTTAATCTGAAAAAAAGGTGCTATCATCTAATCAAAAGACGCAGTAGACATAAAAGATGCCTGTTATAATGTTACATGGATGATGAACGTGAGGTAAGGTATGACTGATTTTCATCAGGAAGGTGATATCACAACTTTTCATGACCTGTATAAGGTATTTGATTCCAATGAATATTTGATCAATCTTGAGGAAAGACTTCTCCGTTACTCCCGCAAAACAAAGATAAGCCTTCTTCTTCCCTGCCATTTCACAGAGCTTGATAATCCTGAGGTCCTGGATAATATCATGAACAAAATAAAAGGAGTCAGATATTTAAAAAATATCGTTATTGCCTTTAACGGAACAGAGGAGGAGCAGAAGTTCCGTGCAGCGATGGAACACTTCGAAGTCTTACGGACAGAAAAAAGATCAGTGAAACTTGTCTGGGTAAACGGGCCGAGAGTCCAGGAAATATTAGGCAGAATAGGGGAAAGGGACATCATGACCGGAGTTCAGGGCAAGGGACAGTCTGTCTGGATTGCACTTGGATATGTGCTGGCCCGCGGTGACTCGGATGTTATAGCCCTCCATGACCTAGATATTGTTACCTATGACCGGCTGCTTCTTGGCCGCCTCATAGAACCGACGGCAAATCCTCATAAGGATTATGAATTCTGCAAGGGGTATTATGTCCGGATTTCACCGAACGAAAAGACGATGAAAGGCCGCGTAACACGTCTCTTCGTCACCCCCTTTGTCAATGCCATGATGAACATTATGCATGAAAAAGGCCACACTGAACTGGGCAGGTTTTTCGGCTACCACAGGATGTATAAATATCCTCTTTCCGGTGAGTTCAGTTACACGTCACGACTTGCGCGGGAAATTAATATAGCATACGACTGGTCTTTGGAAGTTGCCACATTATCAGAGGTCTATCATCGTGTAAAGGACAGAAAAATAGCCCAGGCTGACCTCGTCCCGAATTATGAACACAGGCACCAGGAACTTTCTCCTGATGATGTCACAAAAGGATTGTCACGTATGGTTATAGACATTGCCAAATTCTATCTGCATTACATGAGGGCACATGGCATAGCACTGGATGATTCATTTGTGGACATGATGCTTCACACATATTATGACAATGCTTTGAAATTTATTAAGTGCTACAGTGATGACGCAGAGATGAACAATCTTGTCTTTGACCGCTACAGGGAAGAAATGACTGCCCAGCAGTTTCGCGGAAATCTCTGGACAGCATGGGAACAGAGCCGGGGGCCCACGGAAGCGCCGTTGATACCGTCATGGAATCGTGTAACATACAGCATCCCTGACATTTACGCACATCTTCTTGAAGCCGTGAAAAAAGATAATGAGTGAATTTTTTGTTAATAAGAAAGAATAAATGGTCAGGATATCTTTTTTGTTG
This sequence comes from Thermodesulfovibrionia bacterium, assembly GCA_945788685.1. GTDB lineage: Bacteria > Nitrospirota > Thermodesulfovibrionia > UBA6902 > UBA6902 > CALZJD01. Next base: position 2,109 of record CALZMZ010000129.1, read on the forward strand.
AATTAACATCTTTTTTCATTTATTTTATTTTGGACAAATATGAAAGGCAATATAAACAAAGCCCGGGATGACCCGGGCTTCTTTATATTGACTATATGTAAATTGCAGCTTGAATTCTACCACCAGTTGGCAAGGTCGCCAAAATCTGAACCAACATCAGAAGTACCGAATTCCAAATCAATGGATCCGGGAAAGGTAAGGTCAAGTCTGTCACCTTCTGTTGTGGCAACATTTCCACTTGCATCCAGTGATGTAACCTGAAGGTTATCAAGCGCAACCGGCTGTGCCGACCTGAGCATAAATGTCAGGTTGTCGGTGTTTCCGACCCTGTCTTTGAAGTCTGTGACAGACCTTGCTTCCGTAAAGGTGGTCCCATCTTCTGAATAGGAAATGACAATGTTTGATCCGTAATAATCTATCCTGTAGCGGGCCCAGTTTCCATTAAACATCTCGGGTGTATTGCCGTCTGTCCACGTACTGGACCAGTCATCTGTGCTGCTCGTCTTATAATCCATGTTTGTCCAGTTCCCCATTCGAATGACAGCATCCATTCCCAGCCATGTATCGCCGGCATGTTCAGAGTCATAATGCGTCTTATTCCACAAAACAATATCAAGGCCTTCATGACCAAAGTTTTTGGCTGAAAACTCAATCCTGACATTGCCTGATGCATTTACAGGTGCAGTCTGTCCTGAATCAGCATAGAGCTGGAACGTCTCTTTTGCCCAGTCAGTTAAAGGTCCGGCATACATGGCAACTCCTCCGGACGAAACCGTGTCATTGTCTGTTGCCGTGTAATACCATCCATTGTCAGGTCTTGTCGTAAAAGTAACTGATGTACCCTGCGTACCTTCTGCCAGGTCCCAGTCATAGGCATCACGTGTACCCGTACCAAGATCTATCGTATATGTCGTATTGGCTGCAAGCGGTTCTGTTGTTCCATCAGCCAGTCCGCTTACACTTAAATCCGGAATGAGATGCAGTGATTTATATATCCACACTTTAAACGCACTTGCAGGATTTCCCAGGTTATCAGTAAATGTGAGATTATCTTCAACCGTGCTTTTGTTCATGTATTTTGTGAAATCCATACTGACAGAATATATATTGTCCTGTTCGATATGGAACATTTCCACTGCAGGCGCCATACCCGTATCCTGCTCCGGCTGCTTTGGAGCAAGTATCTCTATGTCCTGGATAGCGCTTGAAGCACCGATAGCTGAGGCAGTTTCAGTGACTATCAGATATTCAGATTCTGCAGCACCGTTTTTCACAAGAATGGTATCAATCTCTCCTGTGACCACTGTGGTCGTTGTCAGGTCCAGGCCTGAAAAGTATAGTTTGTTGCCGGTAAGTCTCCAGTTATATATGGTATACCGCTGAGGTACATCATTTACAACAGAATCGAGCAGGACATTGCCTGACCTGTCAGACAGCTTTACCATTTTAATAACGTCCCTGTTTCCATATGAGGCGTTGTTATAAATGACATTTTCACTCTCTGAGTAATACAGATATCCTTTGGATATCTGAAACGGTGTCTGGTCCATCCAGTGCCACCAGTCCGTGTTCTCCTCAATGGTAAGTTCCACTTTCGGGATACCATCATATGGCAGAATCTGATACACAGAAAGCACGGTGAAACAGGTCCACATGTCTGTTGAGTTATTGTAGTCATTACACTGCCATGATTCAAAAACACCGTAAAGCCTGCCGTCATCACCAACTATGACCCTCCGTGGTGAAGAACTCATGTTATCAAAGGTGCGGCCGAATAACCTGGTATCAAGCGTGGTCTTTATCATTCCGCCGCCGGGCACAGGCCGGGCAAAGCGAAGTCCATACTCTTCCCACGAACCCCACATAACAGCATTGCTTGTATCGCCCGTAAAGAAGTTCACACCCCAGGACTGATTGCTGAGATTAATAGTAGATCCGTTCTGCCACATGTAAAGACCGGCTGATCCCCAGTTTTCAACATTTCTGGACTGGTACACTATTTCACCTGAAGAAAGTACTATGAAAAATGCGACCTCTGTATTGTCCGGGGTCAGGTCTGTAAATTCACCGGTTTCATGATGCACCCTGTACAGCCTTGGGTTCCATGATGTGGAATCGATCCAGTAATCTGATCTGGTTGTACAGATCTCAGACTTTGCCCCCTCATCCCACCAGCAGTCTTCCCATGAATTTTCATGACGGTTAAACTGGGTTGCCGTGAAGTACAGGTTGCCGTCCGCATCAAACTGGATAGGTTTCTGGTTTCCGCTGACTGCCTTCATATAATCATCATTCATCTGTTGTACAAAAAGCCCTTCCTGTACACAGCTTCCTTCATTCGTTGACAGGCTTACTTTAAAGAATGCGCAGTTTTCCTGTGCAATGTATCTGGTATAGTCATTGCCGTCCCAGTTTTGCCAGCCTGTTTCCAGGGCCATATAAATATATTCACCGGCCGGGTCTGTGACCGTGTACATCACCTTTATAAGGTAATCTGAATCAATTGCCAGACGTGCATTACCCTGGGCATCAATTGCCAGCAGGTTTGTGCCGGATTCATTAGATGAATCTGTCGTGGGACCAGACGCACTTGCTGCAATACCTCTTGTTGCCCGTGCTTCAGCCTCTGTCAGTCCCTGATTTACAATTTCATATGTAAACAGTGCCCGCCTGTCCCTGTCTTTTCCAGATTTGATTGAATTGGTAATCTGAGAAATCTGTGAGGTCTGTACAGTGTCCTGCTGCGTTAACAGCTGCACTGCACC
>CALZMZ010000130.1 GCA_945788685.1 Thermodesulfovibrionia bacterium
CGGTCAAAACAGCCTTAAGGGAAATGATTAATGTTGGGAAAGTGATGTATTCATATGGCGGAGGCGCCAGCTCAGTTGAGATTCCCAGCGAAGAGTACCTTAAAGAAAAAGGATTGCTTTAAACAGCCGTCAGGGACCAGGTTTAAGGTGCCGGAGCATAAGCAGATTTTCCGGCATTTGAACCCTGGTCCCTGATTTTTATTCTTCAGACGTTTCCCTGATTTAATGTCTAATTTAACAATCCCAAGAATAGTAGTTGCCGGCCTGAGAGGCGGCAGCGGCAAGACCGTTGTATCCTTATCTCTTATTTCTCTTCTCAAAAAGAAAGGCCTGAGAGTCTCTGCTTTTAAAAAGGGGCCGGATTATATTGATGCGGGCTGGCTGGCAAGGGCTGCGGGCACTCCCTGTTATAACCTGGACCTGTTCATGATGTCTTCTGACCAGGTTATTCAATCATTCATAACACATTCTAATCCCCCTCCTCCCCCCTTTAAAAAAGGGGAGCGCGGAGGGATTATATCCATAATCGAAGGCAACAGGGGGCTTTATGACGGGATCGATGAAAAGGGTTCATACAGCACTGCAGAACTTTCAAAACTCATAAATACACCTGTCATCATAGCTGTTGATTGTACCAAGACAACCAGCACTATAGCGGCAATGATTTTAGGCTGTCAGAAGATGGACCCGGAGGTTATCATCGGAGGTGTTGTTTTAAATAGAGTCGCAACAGCAAGGCAGGAAAGTGTTATACGAAAGGCAATAGATGGGATTTGCGATCTTCCGGTGCTGGGTGCAATCCCAAGACTGAAGAAAGACCCATTTCCCGAGAGACACATGGGGCTGGTCCCATTTCAGGAGCGGACGGGGATAGATGAGTCACTGGCAGCGGTCAGTGAAATAGGGGAGAAGTATCTGGATTTTGAAGAAATCATTAAAATAGCAAATAGTGCGGGTGACATTAAAGCAGGGGTCAGGGGTCAGGGGTCAGCGGTCCGCAATGATCAAAGTCCGTCGAACGTCGAGCGTCGAGCATCGAACAACAAAGAACGACCGAAGACCGACGCTCGACGCTCGACGAAAAACATCCCACGAATCGGTATCATCAGAGATGCTGCCTTCCAGTTTTATTATCAGGAAAACTTTGAAGAGCTGGAAAAGAGAGGTGCCGATCTGATTGAAGTGAGCCCTCTAAAGGATGACACCCTCCCTGATATTGATGCACTATATATTGGCGGTGGGTTTCCAGAAACACATGCCATAGCACTGGCTGAAAATATAAAGTTTAAGCAGTCCCTTCATGGTGCAGTTGCGCAGGGACTGCCTGTATATGCGGAATGCGGTGGCTTGATGTATCTCGGCAGCAATATAAGGCTGGATGATAAAACGTATCCCATGACAGGGATACTTCCCATAACATTTGCTTTGGAAAAAAAACCACAGGCCCATGGTTATTCCATAGTGGAAGTCAGCAGGGCCAATCCGTTTTTCCCAGTAAATACAGTCATTAAGGGACATGAGTTTCATTACTCCAGGGTTCTGGATGTCGGAGAAAATGATGTTACCATGGCATTTAATGTAAAGCGCGGCAGGGGCATCAGAGACAAAAAAGATGGATTGTGTTATAAAAATGTCTTCGCTACCTATACTCATCTCCATGCTGCAGGTGCACCTGCATGGGCTGACGGTATGGTGAAGGCAGTTAAGGAATATAAAAAAACCAAGTAGTCCACAGATTGCACAGATTAAAAAGATTATTTATACGAATGTTAATACTATACGATGTCAATTTTATAAGAGATATATAATTTATTATGATAATTAAACAAATGATCTTAATCTGTAGAATCTGAGGAATCTGCGGATATTAATAAATCATGGCAAGAGTTAAACCATTAGAATGCCCCTTTTGCAATACCATGCTGAGAAGTCCGATGGATATTAATTTTAAAGACATGGAATTTACCGGTGGGATATGCCCCTGCAGGGCTGTTTATGTTCTGGACAGATCAGGGAGAAACATGGGCGAAACTTATATGGACGCGCTGACGTTTCTTAGCAGAGGCGATTATGACAAGGCCATGAATCTTGATCCTGAAGACTATGAAACTGTTGAGCTTGACTATAACTATCAGAGCAATACCATTGGCTCCAAAAAAGTTGGAGAAAAAAACTGTAAAATTATTTTTGCAAGATTAAAGAACAATGATCAGGAAAGGCAATAAATTTCTTTACAGCGAGTGTATAAACTGATGTTTGTATTTATCATGCCCGAGATCAGTAATCGGGCTCCAGGTATTTATTAAACGACTGGATTCCCGCTCAACAAACCACGGGAATGACAAACAGACAGTCTTAATTGAATCTGAGGCACTGTTTTATTAAGCCCGGAATTTTCTCTTATTTTACAGGCCATTAAAATATATTTACTATTATATTAAGAGAAATAAATGAATTATAAGTTTTTTTTATTTGACCAAACAGATGGTTTTCTTTTATAGTCTCAGACTTGGAGTATTAAGCTGTATCTCTTATTATCTGGGATCTCAACCAGAATAAAAGAATACCTTCACAAATAATCAGCTATTAAAATAGGAAAGGAGATTATACATGGCAACATTAGACGTTGATGGAACATCCTATGAGATTGATGAGGACGGATACCTTGCAGACTGGCAGCAGTGGAATGAGGGTCTGGCCGGAGCAATGGCTAAAGATGACGGACTTGAGCTTTCAGAAGCTCACTGGGAAGTCATTAAGTTTCTCAGAGATTACTTTGAGAAATACCAGATTGCGCCGATGATCAAAATCCTCACAAAAGAGCTTAAGAAAAAATATGGTAAGGAAAAGGGCAGCACCAAGTATCTCTATGAGCTCTATCCTGCCGGACCTGCAAAGCAGGCATGCAGATATGCCGGTCTTCCAAAACCGACGGGCTGCGTATAAGACTCAATAGTGACAATTAAAGAGGGTTGAGGCCTATCCGGGCTTCAACCCTTTGATTGCAAATGTAGCAGTTTCCCTGTCCTGTTTTTTACACTATGAAGATATACGATCTATTAGCAGAGAAAAAACCGGTTGTATTAAAACAATGGTTTAATCTTATTTTAGAAACTTACCCGGAAGAATCCACCAGCTTTTTAAAAAGCCAGAATTCGCAGTCCCGCAATCCCGTAACTCAGCCAATATTTGAAGGTATTGAGGGTATCTATGACGGACTGGTAAACGAAGCTGATGCAGGCAAGCTGAATGTGTATCTTGATAATATCATAAGGGTAAGGGCAATACAGGATTTTTCTCCTTCCGAAGCGGTCAGTTTTATATTCTCCCTGAAGCAGGTCATACGAAAAGAGCTGGAGATAGAGATTTGTGATCAGAAATTGTTCGAGGAATTGCTGGCCCTGGAATCAAAAATAGATTCTCTTGCCAATACCTGTTTTGAGATTTATATGAAGTGCCGTGAGAAGCTCTACGAAATCAAGGCCAATGAGGTAAGAAACTGGACTTACAGGGCACTGCATAAAACAAAGCTATACAAGGAAGTCCGGACCGAGGAACAGTAAGCCCGGTCATATGGCTCTTTAATAAATACAAAATAAATTAAAACTATTAGTAGTTTTACTTTGTAAAATTTAAGGGGGTAGATATGGGAATATTATTTTCCTTCTCCGTTGTTGCAGCACTCACTGTGTTTGCCTTTGCCGGTGTTGGGATCGCAGGTATGCAGTATTTTTTCGGCGTGGTAATCCCCTACCTGGCGGTTCTGGTTTTTCTGATCGGTGTTGTGCTCAAAGTATTAAAATGGGGCCGTTCACCCGTTCCATTTCGCATTCCCACTACATGTGGACAGCAGCAATCCCTGCCCTGGATCAAGCACAGCAAGTATGACAATCCTCAGACAACAGGCCAGGTCATTGTCAGAATGGTACTGGAAGTGTTTCTCTTCAGGTCACTCTTCAGAAATCTCAAATCAGAGATGAATGATGGCAGGGTCACATATGGATCTGACAAGGTCCTATGGCTCGCAGGTCTTCTGTTTCATATTTCTTTTTTCACTGTGTTGATCAGGCATCTCAGGTTCTTTGCCGAGCCTGTTCCGGCTTTTATCAATACGATTGACGCCCTTGACGGCTTTGTGCAGGTCGGAGTGCCTCACCTGCTGTTAACAGGTGTCCTTCTTGTTGCTGCCGGAGGATTTCTTTTCTTCCGAAGAATAAATAATTCACAGGTTAAACATATATCTCTACCTGCTGATTACTTCCCTCTGCTGCTTATAATCGGGATTGCACTTTCAGGCATTATCATGCGCTACTTTGCAAAGGTTGACATCGTGAGTGTGAAGGCCCTTACAATGGGTCTTGTAAGCCTGAGTCCAAGGGTGCCCGATGGCATCGGCGTTGTATTTTATATTCACCTGTTTCTTATAAGCACTCTGCTGGTTTACTTCCCTTTCAGCAAACTCATGCATATGGGAGGTGTCTTTCTCAGTCCGACCAGGAACCTGGCAAATAACAACCGTGAGAAAAGACATGTTAACCCATGGAACTATGATGTGAAAGTCCATACATATGCAGCGTATGAGGACGAGTTCAGAGAAAAAATGAAAGAGGCAGGAATACCTGTAGAAAAGGAGTAAGGATATGGCAAATGAACCAACACCAGAAGAATTAGTACAAGTAGAGTACGAAGCTCCAGACAAGGATTGGACCGAAACTCCTGCAGAATTCAAAAAAGGTATGTATTGCTACGGATCAAGACCTGCCTACCTTGAAGCAGTGGGTTTTCCCAATCCCAGAGAATGGAGCCCGGCTGATGAAGACTGGAAGCTTCCTGAAAACTGGAAGGAGATAGTACTTGAAGCCATGGAAGA
>CALZMZ010000131.1 GCA_945788685.1 Thermodesulfovibrionia bacterium
ACCGCCGATTTTTTATAGAAAATGGTAGGCGATGGTGGTTTCGAACCACCGACCTCTGCCGTGTGAAGACAGCGCTCTCCCCCTGAGCTAATCGCCCTGTTTGTTTATTTGACTTTCATTTTATAGTAATAGGAGGCATTCTGCAAAAACAGTACCTGATCCTGTTGACTGTATGATTTGTAAAATGTGCAGACGCGATCCCACGGAAAAGACGCCCGACGCCCGACGAACAACGCACGACGGTCAATGTAAAATGTGTAGACCTGACACTCCCCACACGATCCGACCGGCAGGGACTTAGTCATATTATTTCACAGCCCGGCGAGACCGATAGTTATTTCCTTTGCATGCCAGGCTATGCTCTTGATCGCATCGAGCATGGGTACATACAGTGATGATGCGACGGGAACACACACGCCCTTAATCAGGCGTTCTTCATGCAGCGTAGCATATTCTATCGCCATTTTACCCACACCTGCCTGAGATTCCTCGACATACATGCACAGGAACGTATTTCTTGCCAGCACTATATCTGCAGTGGGTGACAGGATTTCAGTGAGCCGCTGCAGAAGAAATATCGTCTCCTTTACCGCCTTGTCAGAGAAAAGTATGCTCTCGCTGGTTTTCTTCTCTACACATTCTGAAAGTTTCTCTATGTTATTTACAATTGTCGATACATGAGCGGGGATTGGGGCATAGGGTTTCATATCAGGGTTCTCACGGACAGTCTGTTCCATGTCTCCTGTCAGTGATGTGTTTGATTTTTTCACCGCTGCAATCTTTACCTTACATTCATTAAGAAATTTTGCGTTATGATATATGAACGCATTCTGCAATAATGATATGCACTCTCCTGCATCGGTTATCATGTCATACAATAGTACTAATTCATTTCTGAGACCCTGTTCTGCATGGGTACTCTTTTGTTTTTTATTTTGCATAACATCATTCATCATGTCTTACCTCCTTCCTCCTGTAATTCAGTTAAGCCAGGAAAATTAATCAATTTCTTTCTCATTCTATTGTCTCCTGAATGCACTTATTGCTCATTAACTGTAATCCACACCTCTTTCAATCTGATACATACATTGCAAATTAACTGCCATTGAAAAGGACCGCTCAGAATGTCCATGATATAAATAGAAAACAGCAAGTTGTACAATGCGTGTTCAATCTAATCAGATTTTTTTGGCATCAAATTGTTACGTTTTCGTAACAATTGAGTTAACAAATCACACAGTATGACTAATTAAGCCGGTCCTGGTAATTTTAAGAATCTATCATTAAAGGTAAGATCCAATAATTTTCATATGAGCTGCTGGCTGGAAATTAACGGCAACTCATGTTATCAATAATCTGTGAGGATTTTATAAGTGATTACTACTGGTTAAATACTGCGATGGAGAATGCAGCTATAAACATGACTCGTACGCTTTCACACAGTACTTTCTCATGCTGACACCTCATTTTGTAAGTCAGTCCCTTCCCTCACTCTCAATATCAATGCTCACATGGAATTTGATGCACTATATCGATTAATGGTTATCGAATGAAAGTGTCATAATAATGAACGAGAGACATGACTATTAAGAAAATCAATGAAAGTCCAATAGCGGCCAGCAGCAATTTATCCCATAAATGTTCCACGAATGAATAATGTATAATTCTTTCTAATACGCTCATTGCTACCTCCTTTCTCCTGACAAAAAAACCGAACTTACCGATGTTTTATCCTTCGGCAGCCCGGCCATCTTTACTCCTAAGACCCGCCGCTTTCCGTCCCCTTCTCACGGAGGGTTTGGCTTTGTCGGGCAACAAACAGTTTATATAATCTTAATATCACTTATTGCTTTACCTGTCTATTTAAATATATTTATATGATTATCAGGTCTACACATTTCACATAAAAAGAGTGGGGTCTCCCATTTATAAAGACACTTTCAAGGGCAGGCTGACAGCTGATCACTGAAAGCTTACAGCTATTACATGTAAAATGTGTACAGGCTGTTGAAAAACTTTTCTATGCTGTTATATTTGTCATACCCGCGAAGGCGGGTATCCAGTATCATGGCAAAAAGACTGGATTCCCGTCTTCACGGGAATGACGGCATAAGGTCTGAAACATAATTTAATGAGTTTTTCAACAGCCTGTGTAGACGCGACCCCACCGATAATTGCTAATTCTCAATTCGTAATTCTTAATTTATAATTTGAAATTGATATGATGTGTAGACCTGACCCCACCTACACACTATCGAAGTTCAACGTCGATAATTTTTCTGAGGTCCGGGATTTTCTGAATCAAGGATTCAACCGGGATTACAGTGGCTTCCGTATCAAAAGCGCGAATCCCGGTTGCATCACAGACGATTATTGCAAAGGGTTCTTTAATCCCGGATAACCAGCATCCCCAGTCCCCGGAATCGGACGCAATAAAACTGCGCTCAATGGGCACAAGAGTGAATTCGCCCGCAACCATGGGAGTACCTGCACGCAGCTCATCCATTACACAGTACTCCGGCGCAGCGTGCGCCACGCGCGCAGGGTCGTCGGTGAGGCTGCAAATGCTGTGGCCAGGGCGATGAATTGAAGTGGTATGAGGCGGAATTCGCCATGACTCTCGACCTCCAGCACAGAGTCCATAAATTCCGGTTCAATACAGACCTCTGCGCTGTGAAGGTTTGCAGCGATTCCTGAAACAGGGCCGATGAGCGCCCATAATCGTCCTGTGTCAGCAGGATCACCCAGCCCGATACGTAAACGAAGATAAAGATCGTGCGCGTGGATTGCATGTAACAGATCTTTGATGAATCGAATGGCACGCCGCCAGAATGCCGACTGTCTCAGCAGGGCAAAAACACCACGAACATGTGCGCCCGGCCTGCGCTTCCCGGTTATCTTCCCGGGTTTTGGTGTGCGTTGCGGTTCAGCTTTAGCGGCGCCGGGAATACCGGTCTGAAATCGTACCAGCCCAAAGAGCCAGTGGAATTTTACCTGCCCCCTGATCTCTTTGATGCGGTCGATCCTGAATGCCACTGTGATTGGCACGGCCAGCAGTACGAACAATAGCGCCAGCAGGATCCCGATAACGAGCAGTACGGAACTCACCGGCTAATCGACTTTTTTGCTTCCGGATTTACCTGCTGTGGCCTTGCCCACGGTTTCCACTACTTTTTCCAATACCGAGGCTGTACCGCCTTTAATGGGCTCTACGCGCACACCATCCTTATTGATGACAATCAGTGCGACGGGTTTGACGCCGCCGCCACCGCCGGTGCCGCCACCCGTGCCGGCACACTTGCCCGGGTCTGTGCCTTCACCACCACCGACCCCAAAGCCAAAGCCGACACTTATCAGGGGAATAAGCGTGTTGCCTTCTATCGTGATCGGATCACCGACAACCGTCTTGGTGTTTAACATGCGTTCTATTTCATTAACAGCAGTGCCAAACAGCCTTTCTACGTCTTTCATCTATCTCCTCCTTGACTTATAAAACCTGATTAAATTATTCCTGTTTATAATGTCTATATATCACTTAGAAATCATAATGTCTATTTAAATTATTTATTTAATAAATAATTTAGCCCTATGCATTTTTTAAGCTGGAAACAGAGGGTTTATTGATTACTGAAGATCGTAGACCTGACCCCTTTGACTTAATTCTGAATTCCCTAAATGAATATTGAAGATTTGACCCTGTACTTTTGTCCGATCTCGTAATTCCTAATTCGTAATTTGTAATTAAAAAGCTATGTTATAATCATCCAGTCATGGGGACACTGGCTGCATTTTTCATAGATCATCAATTTACAAGGGGACAAACATGCCTACTGTTTTACTGGTAACAGGATGGAGACTTTTCTTTTACTCTAATGAAGGCAATGAACCGATTCATGTACATTGTCAGAAAGCAGAGAAGGAATGTAAGTATTGGCTTGATCGCAATAATTTTGCACTTCATGAAGCTTACAGTTATAATATGAACAGCAGAGACAAGAGAGATATTAAAAAGATCATTTTTGAATATTTTGAATTTATTGAGCATGAATGGGACAGGTTTCAGAAAGAGAAAATCAAATGAAGAAGAGTCATAAAATTAAGGATATATCTTTTTCGGATAATAAAATGTTTCTGGAAGTTGATGGCAACAAATATATATTTAAGCTGGCGGATATTTCTAAAAAACTTGATGGTGCATCTCAGGCTGAAAGGGAGAAATATGAAATTTCACCATCCGGATACGGTATCCACTGGCCGATGCTTGATGAAGATTTATCAATTGATGGATTATTAGGTATCAAACACAACCCCCCCAGGAATCAGGAATCAGTCTCTGCCTGAAATCGCACACATTCCATTGGAATTAAATACACCCCTGACCGTGAATTTTTTATAATTTATAATTCGTAATTTGAAATTCGGACTCTGTTTGAAGCCCGTTGTTCGTCGCTCGACGATTTTTCCCGTCACTCGTCACCGTCTTTCGTAATTCTTAATTCATAATTTGTAATTGCAGTTATATCTTCGTAATTCATAATTATTTTAAAACTGTCACAATAAAAGATCCGCCCCTGGAAACATCCATTTTTTTATGTTATAACTATTTAGTCATGGGGACACAGGCTGCAGTTAATCAAACTGATTACTTTCATTATCAGGTAATCATGTCTATTGCCAATACAACATATATGTTGTATAATGAAGATGACAGGTAAGCAATTAATAAAGCTGCTGAAGCAGAACG
>CALZMZ010000132.1 GCA_945788685.1 Thermodesulfovibrionia bacterium
AGCTGAAAGCTAATATATGTCCGGACTATCATTTAAATCGATTTTTAACAGGAAGATGCTTGTTTCCTTTATCATGGGGTTTGCAAGCGGTCTGCCCCTGCTGCTTACTATAACCGTGCTTCAGGCATGGATGAAGGATGAGGGGGTTGATCTGACGGTTATTGGTCTGTTTGCTTTGGTAGGGATTCCCTATACACTTAAATTTATTTGGGCCCCTTTTCTGGACCGCTTTACCCTTCCTTTTCTTGGTCGCAGAAGGGGATGGCTTCTTGTTGCCCAGATTTTATTAATCTGTTCAATATCGATTCTCGGTTTTACCAGTCCGGGTAAAACTCCCTGGATGGTTGCCTTTGCTGCATTTCTGGTCACTTTCTTCAGTGCTTCACAGGACATTGTTGTTGATGCCTATCGACGGGAGGACCTGGCTGATGAAGAGCTCGGTCTCGGGTCATCGCTCTATGTCAACGGATACAGAGTAGGTATGCTGCTTGCCTCAGGCGGCGGATTGATCATGGCAGATCATATGTCATTCAGTATGGTTTATTTTATTATGGCCCTATGCATGCTTCCCGGTGTTTTAACTACTCTGCTTACTCCTGAACCGGACATGCCTCCGGGTACGCCAAAGAGCATGAAAGAGGCTGTGCTGAATCCCCTGGTTGAGTATTTCACCAGGCAGGACGCCTTGTGGATGCTGGCGTTCATTCTCTTTTATAAAATCGGTGATACCATGGCAAGCGCAATGACCACACCTTTTTATCTTGATATAGGATTTTCAAAAACAGAGATAGGAACAGTAGTGAAGCTGTTCGGTTTCTGGGCGACCATTATAGGAGGACTTGCCGGCGGAGTAATTATGCTGCGTCTCGGAATAAATCGCTCATTATGGATTTTTGGATTTCTGCAGGCTATTTCAACAGCAGGCTTTGCCCTGCTTGCCAGGACAGGTCACAGCATCCCTCTTTTATCCGGCGTGATTGCATTTGAAAATCTCAGCAGCGGTATGGGCACTGCTGCATATGTTGCTTTTATGGCAAGCATTACCAATAAAAAATTTACGGCGACCCAATACGCACTTCTCAGCAGCCTCATGGGAATTCCCAGGGTGCTGGCATCAGCGCCTACCGGTTTTTTTGCAAAAAACCTGGGATGGGGCAGTTTCTTCATTACCTGCACTCTGATAGCAATTCCCGGCATGCTTATTTTATTTAAGTTTGCTCCATGGGGATCAAAAGAAGTCGAGATTAACAGGCAGTGATCCTTTAAAGTCTTGATTGTTTTTTAAACAATCAAGTACGGCCTGTTGAGCATAAACAGACGAATCATATGCAGCAATGAGCATGTCTGCATCTTTAAAATATCTGAGTACATACGGGCTGCCAAAAGAGATTACTATTGAGCGTTCAGTTCTGTTGATAATCTGCCTGATTTTATCCCGATCATCATCGCTTATTCCTGAGCTTCCCTGCCATGCCGCTACAGTGGTAAATAGTGCAATTATAATCTCATCTGTATAAATTCCTGAGTATTGACTGATATGAACTGCATTTTGCATCTGTTCCTTTATAATCGAAATATCGACTTTACTGTGATCTCCAGCATAAACAAGGTCAACTTTACTGAAATCAGGGATTGCCTGATCATGTCTGCCGCTCACAAGCGTTATGGATTTATTAAATAAATTGTCAGCAATTTTTTTGTGATTTTCATAATCCAGATGTAATTGACCGAATGCTTTTAATCCTGATTTATATTGCATGACCCTATTAAATGCTGTTTCGATCTGACCCTCAGTAATAAATCCTGTATCAACAGCGTGTTTTAACTCATCAGCAGTTTTGATCGGATCGACTGGATGTAAAATAATATCAATTCCTGCATCTATGCATTTCACCGCAAGATTATCAAAATCATTCAACGCACTCATGTTCAATGCATCGGTCATCACAATGCCGGAGTATCCGAGTTCCTTTCTGAGCAGAGCAGTTATAATTTTTTTTGAAAGAGTGGCAGGCAGAGGATCAATGGAAGGGATACTTACGTGTCCAATCATTATGCTGCCGACTCCTGACTGTATGGCATCTTTAAATGGAATAAGGTCTGTACTCATCACGTCTTCAAAGGATTTTGAAATAACAGGAAGGGATATGTGCGAATCAATGGCAGTATCGCCATGGCCGGGAAAGTGCTTGGCACAACTGATCAGACCCGCGTTTTGCATGATGTCAATATACTTCCTTCCGAACCATGAAACTGTTTCAGGATCATCAGAAAAAGCGCGTGTGCATATAATGGGATTGTCAGGATTCAGATTTACATCAAGCACCGGAATGAGAGGCATGTTAATGCCAATATCGATTGCTTCTTCTGCAACAGATTGTATGTAAGTATCCAGGATGTGAACATCGGAAGAGTCATTCTGGTTAATGGCAGCTGCGACTGCCATTAATGAAGGGAAATTCGTGGCACCTCTAAACTGCTGTCCTGCACCTCGTTCAATATCTGATGCGATAAAAAGAGGTATGTCTGAAATGGACTGAAGAGAATCGATAAATTCTTTTACCGGTTCCCTGTCACCGCCAAATATGATGAACCCGCCTATACCTTTACGAACAAGGCCATCTGTTTTTTCCCGGTAAGATGAATCGCCGAGCTTATCTCCATCAAGCCTGCTAATGACTAGCTGATATATTTTATGCGTAAGGTCAAGCATCAGTAATTATGAAGAAATCAGTTTACAAGCATTAAACAGCATGTTTCATCTCGTGTTATTTTGTTGAAAAGGATTCAGGGATTCAAGGGTTCGAGGATTCAAGTGCTTATTATATTTGCATATATAAATTTATTTAATAATTCTTTATAGATTTTTACATAAAACTGTTATATGTTAGAAATGTGATAATAGCTGAAAATATATTTTTGTAGTTCACTTTACTCCTCGAATCTCGAAGCGAGTCTGCGCGAAGAGTCGCTCCGACCTTGACCCCTAGGCCCTTTTTTCTAGAGTTGCTAAAGCAGTTCATCCTGAACAAGGCTGTATTTCCTGATCTTATACCCGATCTGTCTTGGTGTGATACCCAGAATTTTTGCTGCCTTTGCCTGTACCCATCCGGTCTTTTCAAGTGCGTCGATTATGTTTGATCTCTCGATCTCTTCAACACTGGATGTCAGTGAAACCGAGCTGTCTGCGCTTTTCACCCTGCGGATGCTGAGTGAAACCGGAAGGTCTTTAGCTGTTATATTTTCTGTACCGGACATGATGACAAGCCGTTCAATGGTATTTTCAAGCTCTCTCACATTTCCGGGCCAGTTGTACGTTAAGAATACCTGCAGTGCCCCTTTGTCCAGAGAAACGGATCTGTTATTTTCTTTATTGAATTTATGTAAAAAATAGTCAATAAGCACCGGAATGTCATCTTCTCTATCTCTCAACGGAGGCAAAAAAAGCGGGATAACATTAAGCCTGAAATAGAGGTCTTCCCTGTACTTGCCGGCTGATACCAGATTTTCAAGATTCCTGCTTGTTGCAGCTATTATCCTTACATCTACCTTCATCGTTTTTTCACTTCCCACCCGCTCGAATTCTCTTTCCTGCAGAACACGGAGAATTTTCGGTTGAAGAGTGATCGGCAGATCACCGATTTCATCCAGAAAAATAGTTCCCTTGTCAGCAAGTTCAAACTTGCCGCTCCTGGATGATATTGCTCCTGTAAAAGCCCCTTTTTCATGGCCGAACAGTTCTGATTCGAGAAGCCCCTCAGGGATTGAAGCGCAGTTGAACTTGATAAAAGGCTTTTGGCTTCGGGGGCTCATATAATGAACAGCTTTGGCAATAAGTTCCTTTCCCGTGCCGCTCTCACCGCGAAGCAGAACAGATGCCTTGGAAGGTGATACCCTGTACACAGCCTCAAAAACCTCCTGCATTCTGGGAGACTGTCCTATTACATTTTCGATATTGTACTTTCCCTTAAGTTCTCTCTTCAGGCTTTCCTTTTCTTTCTCAACCTCTTCATAGCTTTCCCAGAGTTTTACAAACTGGGCAATTAATGAAGAAACTATTTCGAGCACCCTTAAATCATCATCAACCTTGCCGTGTTCCTTTGAATAAATCCGGTCAACACTGATAACGCCAAGCCCTTTTCTCTTTAATTGTATAGGGACGCAAAGGAATGATATACCGTCCTTGGAAGGTCTTGATCCGGTTTTGTTCAGGAACTTCGGGTCTTCACCAATATTAGGGATCACCATTGGAGTCCTCTTCTCAAGTACCCTTCCGACAATACCTTCTCCAATGCGATATTTACCCTTTTCAATGCTCTGTCTGGTCAGTCCATGTGCAGCAACAATTCTTAAATGCTGTGATAAAGGATCAAGGAGAAAGACACATCCCCGCTGCATATCAAGCAGGTTGCCCAGAGTTGACATTACAAGAGAGAGATTTTTCTCAAGATCAAAAGAAGAGGTAAGAACTTTGCTTACCTCAAGAATGGCACCAAGCTCCTGATTTTTCTGAACGATAGGGTCTGTTTTTTTAGAATTGTTATTGTTTGGATTTATACAAATAGTAACATCAGGTCTCATTTATATCAATAAATATAGAAATAAGTATAAATTCAGGGTAGTGCAAGTTATTGATATATATGTAATGACACCTTGATTAATATTCTTATGTAAGAGTAAAAGTAACATTAACAATGCTGAACTTGACATAGTTAAGCTGTTAGTTTTAGATTAAAATTACTGCTAAAAACCCCCTGCTAATTTGCTTTTTTGTGCAGATGTGTCATTTGATTAATATCTATGATAAGCGTAACATAATATTATATTGATCTAAATTTAATTTACGGAGAACTGAATGTCAAAAGCATGCTGTGGATCAGCACGAGACCAGAGAATTGAGCAGTACGAACTTTCAAACTGGAAAGTAAATGAAGCTGTCTTTAAGACTTTTAATCCCGGAGATATTCTTTATGCCGCCGACCATGTTCAGAAAGAAAAGGACGGAGTCTATCTTTTAATAGACCCGGATCTCCCTAACTGGATGAGTGTTAACGGTATTGGTACTGAAATATTGGATTTATGTAATGGTAAAAACACCTTTGCTGATATTCAGAAGAAAGTAGCTGAAAAATATCCGGCTGCAGATACAGGTACCATTGAGAGGGAAGTGGCAGAATTCCTGAATGCAGCGGGTACACTGCAGTTTATATCTGAAAATCCCATAGAAAAAACTGAATATGCCGGCAGGAATAAGGTCATTGCCCCTGACAAACTGGATGAGCTCTGGATCTATAATACTCTTGCCTGTAACCTGAGATGCAAACACTGCCTTGTCAGTGCGGGGGCCAGGCTTAAAGAAGAGCTGACTACATCTGAGATGAAAAAACTTGTTGATGATGCGGTTGAACTGGGCGTAAAGCGGATCTATATAACAGGTGGTGAGCCTTTTATAAAAGATGACATCTTTGAAATTATTGAATATATCACCAGGGACAAGGACCTTGAACTGATAGTTCTATCCAATGCCACCCTGTTTGATGATAAAAAAATAGCAGAACTTGACAGGCTCAAAGGTCCAAAACTGATCCTTCAGGTAAGCCTTGAAGGACCTGTTGCTGAAATACACGATAAACTTCGCGGAGAAGGCAGTTTTGATAAAACTGTCGACGGTATTAAAAGGCTGGTTGGCATAGGCATTATTCCTATCATTTCAACAGCAGTAAGCAAGTATAACGAAGACGATATAAAAAGAACGTCTGAGTTTCTCTCTACCCTTGGAATTAAAGACCATCATATTCTCTGGATGCACCAGAAGGGACGCGGTGCAAGCAATATTGATGAACTTCATGTGCCTGCAGAGAAAGTCACCCGGATTATGAGGGAGCAGCGGAGGGTCTATGAAGAGAATGATGTTATTGTTGATAATGATGAGTCATTAAAGGCCCGTGTACGATATAAAAGAGGGAGAAAAAACGACCTGTGCAACAACTGCTATGAAAAGATCTGCGTGAATGCGGACGGTCATGTGTATCCATGCGGATCGCTGAACGGAGACAGGGCATTTGATTCAGGTTCTATCAGGGACAGGTCATTAAAAGATATCTGGCTGAACTCAGATGTCATGAGCTGCGGGAGAGATAACAGTGTTCAGGACAAAACCGAATGCAGCACCTGTTATCTGAAGTTTTTCTGTGGCGGCGGATGCACATCTCACAGTTATTACGCCAGTGAGGTCGATTCCGGTAAAGGTTCCATAAAATCTGTTGATCCGTACTGTCATACATATAAGGCTCTATATGAGGATATCCTTTGGGACATGGCAGTAGAGGGTGTTGTTCAACATAATGATGAAGTGTATAAAACGCCCCATGTATATAATGCCATGGACTCAAAACTCCCTCCCTATCTTGCAAATGCAGTAAAGTCACTTGATGATAATGTTGAGGTTGGCTGTTATCACTGTTCCTGCGTGCTCTCGGTTGATGTTGAAGATGATGATGAAGTGTGTAAACCTGAGATTAAAGGCCACATAACTAAGAAGGTGAAAAAGAAGTATGGGGAGGCAGCGTTTAAACCGGAATTAAACTATTACTGCCCTACCGGGTATAACCCCGATGACCTGAAGCATATCCCGAATGAGGTGCTTGATGTCTCATACGGGTGCGGGAATCCTGCTGCCATTGCTGCACTCAGGGAAGGAGAGACAGTTCTGGATCTCGGATCTGGCGGCGGCATAGACTGTTTCATAGCGGCAAAGAAAGTAGGCGAAAAGGGCAGGGTCATAGGGGTTGATATGACTGAGGAAATGCTTGAAAAAGCCAGGGTCAGTGCTAAAAAGGTGGCTGAAAATCTGGGCTATGATATAGCTGAGTTCAGAAAGGGAGACCTGACAAGCCTGCCTGCCGATGATAATTCTATTGACCTTGTCATATCAAACTGCGTTGTGAACCTTACAGAGGATAAAACAGGTGTGATGGACGAGGTATTCCGAATTCTGAAACCCGGTGGCAGATTTGTTATATCTGATATTGTGTCGGACAAACCTGTTCCGGGGTATATGAGAAGGGACAAGGAATTATGGGGCCACTGCCTCTCGGGAGCGCTTACAGGAGACAGGTTTTTACAGGTGACAGGAGACAGGTTTTTACAGGTGACAAAAGATGCAGGATTCCCTGATGCAACCTTGACCCAGAATTATCTTTATAAAAAAGTTGAGTATATCAACTTTTACTCCATTACACTTAAGGGTGAGAAGCCCTGTTCCAACAAGAACGGGTGTATCTGTCACTGATAAAATTAATAAATATATTAAATGAGAGGAAAATAATATGAGAGTAACCCTGGTAAATTCTCAGGTATTGGACGGAAATAATGTTGTGCCTCCTTTGGGACTGATGTATATCGCAGCAGTCCTTGAAAAAGCCGGGCATGCCGTCCAGATATATGATGCTGACCCTGAGTATGATCATTCCATTTTGAATGAAATCAAGGCATTTAAGCCGGACCTGATAGGCTTGAGTTTTTTGACGGTAGGGTATGAGAGGGCATTTAACTTTTCCAAAAAATTAAAACAGGCATTACCGGATGTAATGTACTGTGCCGGAGGGGTCCATACTACGGTCAAACCAACAGAGACCCTTGACGCCTTTGACCTGGACTTTATTGTGATAGGAGAGGGTGAAGATACTATTGTTGAAGTCTGTGAGAAACTTGATAAAAAGGAAAGTCTTGCCGGAGTAAAGGGTGTCATGTACCGGGAAAACGGAAGCGTTGTAGACACCGGAAGAAGGGACATGATCAAGGACCTGGACTCCATTCCATTTCCTGCCCGTCATCTTATTGATATGCAGCCGTATCTGAAGCCGCCGGGAATCATTAGAGGGCATGCTGATAAAAACCAGACTACGATCGTTACCAGCAGGGGCTGTCCTTTTAAATGCATATATTGCGGCAGCCATAATATTTTCGGAAGAAAGACAAGAAGACGGTCCGTGAAAAATGTTGTTGATGAAATCGAACACCTGCACAAGGAATTTGGCATTACAGGCATATACTACTGTGATGATACATTTACCTTAAGCCCTTCATGGGTAAAAGAATACTGTAACGAGATTAAAAAGAGAAACCTTCCGGTTAAATGGGCAGGTCAGT
Source organism: Thermodesulfovibrionia bacterium (assembly GCA_945788685.1). Classification (GTDB taxonomy): domain Bacteria; phylum Nitrospirota; class Thermodesulfovibrionia; order UBA6902; family UBA6902; genus CALZJD01. The sequence goes on from CALZMZ010000132.1 coordinate 8,152, forward strand.
CCAGGGTAGATCAGACAGATAAAGAGCTTATGACACTTATGAAGGACTCCGGACTTGTACAGCTTGATTTTGGTGTGGAAAGCGGTTCTGAGAAAATACTCAAGGTGCTGGGCAAGGGAGGTGCCGGAGACCGTACTTCCCAGATCAAGAACTCTTTCAAATTGTGCAAGGAACTTGATATCAGGACACTGGCAACCTTTATCATAGGCAATCCGGAAGAGACCAAAGATGATATAGATCAGAGTTTTAATCTTGCAAAGGAGATCAATGCCGATTATACGGCCTTTTATTTCCTGACACCATATCCTGGCACAGCCATTTATGATATGGCACTGGAAAAGGGATGGCTTGATCCGAATATTCCTTTTTCAGAGGTCTGGGCCCACAGACAGCCTGAGCTTCCATTGATGGCCATCACGTTTGGCAAGGAAGAGCTGAGGGACATGAGAAGGAAGATGCAGAATGCATTCTTCAAAAAGAATTATTTTACAAACACGGGGAACATCAGCTTTTACTCGATTCTCTCTACAATTCTGTTCAAGCATCCAACAGTTTTTCTGACCGCCATGGGCCAGTTCATCAGGACACGCAGGGTTGATTATATTGTTGAAACTCTCAATGCTGAATACTGGAGGATGAAGAAGTACGAGGGTGCCGGATAACGTTAATCTAATCCGCATTATTCACTAATAATTGTAAATAATGCGGGCTAATAATTTTAAAATGAAGGGCTGGACCTTGTGAGGTGCAGCCCTATTGCATGTGCGCCTGGCAGGGCGCAGTTTCCTGCAGGTGAAACTTCTCTCTGGTCCCGGTAAGGGGAATTATAATCTTTCTTCCAGGTCCACGTATGACCGTGGTCTGGTCACATTCTTGTAACCCGGACGTATTATACGCGGGTTAGCGTAAATTTCCTCTATGCGGTGGGCTAACCAGCCCGCGACTCTTGCCATGGCAAAGAGAGGTGTGTAGACCTCTTTCGGGATCCCAAGACACTCATAAACAAACCCGGAATAAAAATCCACATTGGCACATATCATTTTTGGTTTGCCGGTTACCCTGGCAAAGCATCCCGGGGCCAGACGCTCTACAAGATGGTACAGGTTATATTCATCAGACAGGCCTTTTTCCTCGGCAAGTTCTATTGCAGTTTCTTTCAGACAGATAGCCCTCGGATCTGAAACTGTATATACTGCGTGTCCAAAGCCATAGAGTTTTCCGGCATTGTCAAATGTTTTTTTGAGAAGAATATTATCAAGACAGTCTGATACCTGGCCTTCGTCAGTCCAGTCAGACACAGTTTCCTTGATATGTTCTATCATGTTGACAACCCTGATATTGGCTCCGCCGTGCAAAGGCCCCTTTAATGACCCTATGGCTGCGGCAATTGCCGAGTATGTGTCAGAGCCGGTGGATGAGACCACATGTGTGGTAAATGTTGAGTTGTTACCTCCACCATGCTCGGCATGAAGTATCAACACTTCATCAAGTACTCTGGCTTCAAGATCACTGAACTCACCATCTGCTCTCATCATGTATAGAAAGTCTTCAGCAGTTGAGTATTCTGCTTTTGGATGATGAATGACAAGCGATGTATTTTCCTGTTTGTGCATAACAGCCTGATAAGAGTAGGCAATCAGGGGAGGAAATTTGGCAATCAGTTCTACTGATTGACGGACCAGTGTATCTGTTCCCAGTCCGTCAGGGTCCGGATCTCTTGTATAAAGTGCAAGTACTGAACGGGCCAGGCTGTTCATAACGTCTGAGGGAGTAAAGGTCATGATCACATCGCGGGAAAAATTAGTCGGAAGCTCCCTGTTTGCAACAAGCAGCTCATTGAACTGCTCAAGCTGAACAGGTGAAGGAAGTTCACCGAATAAAAGCAGGTAGGCTGTTTCTTCATACCCTACACGCCTGGCCCTTTTTTTTGCTCCATGAGCAAGGTCCTCTACATCATATCCCCGGTATAAAAGCCGGCCCGGTATCGGCACGAGCTCTGCATCAATATATTCATAACCGAGAACAGCACCTACCTCTGTAAGTCCGACCAGGACACCAGAGCCGTCATCGTTTCTCAGGCCCCTTTTCACATTAAAGCGCTGATACAGTTCAGGGGGTATCCTGGCATGATCAACGGCCTGTTTACATAAATCTTTTTTCAGTTTTACGAATTTTTTCTTCATAATTAATATCCCTCATTCATTCCTGCTATCCCGTCAGGTTACATGTTGGAAGCACATCTGTGCATTGCATCAAATAGATCTTTTATGTCTTCCTTTTCAACAGATGAAAAAGCTATCCTTATATCAGACGAGCCTATAGCTATAACACCTGTGCCTTCTTTCTCAAGAAGTTCTTTTCTGAATTTTTCAGCATCCAGGCCCTGTTTCAGTTTTACGCACATAAAATAGCCTGAATTAAAAGGGTAGGCTGTAAAATAGTCTGCATATTTTGGATCGGACAGTACATTCTTAACTTCGATTGCGCGTGCCTTAAGAATCTGCCTCTTCTCATTCCTTTCGTTTACAAAATTGTTATTTCCCATTGCATGGAGCAGAACAGATTGAGATGGAGCAGGGGCATTGGATATGTTAGACCGTACTGTACCGCCAAGTTTCTTTTCAACAGCTTCAAAAAATTTATCTTCCTGTCCATTATTAACACGGGTGCTCACAGTTATAAAGCCAACCCTGAAGCCCCAGACAAAATCCTCTTTGGTTGCACCATCCAGTTTGACAGCAGTCAGTTTTGGGTGACTGTCAGCCAATATGGAAAATATGGATTCAGACGCTGTATCGTCTTCATAAAAAAGACCAAAATAGGCATCGTCACAGAATACAATTACAGGCTGACCGGTTTCCGCGATATTGATAAGCATTGAGCCTATCTCTTTCATTTCATTGAACGTTGGAGTAAATCCGGTTGGATTATTAGGGAAGTTCAGCAGAGTAACTATCTTACTGCTGCCTTTGGCCTCATGTAATGCCCGTTTATATTCACCGATATTAAATCCACCCTTATCATTATAAAGAGGGAAGGTGCTGATCTTTGCCCCTTTTCGCAGCTCAAAAAGCAGTCTGTAGTTCCCCCACAGCTTATCAGGCATGATAATGACATCTCCGGGCTCTATAAACATGTCTGCTGCCACACTCAATCCATGAGTAAGGCCGGCAGTAACTACAGGCAGGATGGTGGCATTAAACCTGTGGGCCTTTGCCTTTGCTTCTGCAGACTGGGTCAATATTCCTTTTGGAAAGAAGATTTCCCGGCCGAATGCAGCCAGAGATCCCGGAAAATCAGAGTTCCCTTTTTCCAGTATGTCATTTAGCTCCTGTGCTAATGGATTCAAACTTCCCCCATACATTAATTAATTATTACGATAAAGAAATTCAGATTATTGAAAATTCAGTGATATCAGGGAAAACATCAATTAAACCGGGGTACATAGATAATCTCCCATATTGTCTAAGGTCAATTACTGTAGCATGAAACCAGGGTCAATGTCTAGCCTCAGGCAGGACACTATATAATCGTAAGATTAAGAAGTATTTGAATAATTTAATACCACTCTGTATTATAGAGGCACATATTCAGTGCTTTAATGTAAGGAGAACCAAAAATACAATGAAAAAGGTTTTAAAACTTGGACTTCCAAAGGGAAGCCTGCAGGAATCTACCCTGAAATTATTTAAAAAAGCTGGATATAACGTATCTGTTGATTCCCGTTCATACTATCCTGTATTTGATGACATTGAGATTGAGGCGTTGCTTATCAGGGCACAGGAAATGGCCCGGTATGTTGATGACGGCGTACTTGATGCCGGACTGACGGGCAAGGACTGGATATTGGAGCAGGGAGCTGATGTCAGGGAAATTGCTGAGCTGAACTATGCCAAGGGCGGACTCAGGCCTGTCAGATGGGTAATTGCTGTTCCGCAGGATTCAAAGATTAAAAAAACCAGAGACCTTCAGGGAAAGAGAATAGCCACAGAACTTGTTCATTTTACAAAGAAATTTTTAAAGTCACAGAATATAAAGGCAGAAGTGGATTTTTCCTGGGGCGCAACAGAAGTTAAGCCCCCTCATCTCTGTGATGCAATCGTAGAGCTAACAGAGACCGGCACTTCCTTAAGGGCCAATAATCTCCGGGTAATTGAGACCATTCTTACTTCCAGCACCAGGTTTATATCAAATAAAAAATCCTGGAAGGATAAATGGAAAAAACACAAAATGGAGAATATTGTCCTCCTTTTGCAGGGAGCACTTGCAGCAGAGGAAAAGGTCGGACTGAAAATGAATGTTCCCCAGAATTCCCTTAAAAGGGCGATGAGCCTGCTTTCTTCACTTCATTCTCCAACAATATCAGAGCTTTCAGATTCTGGCTGGTACGCTCTTGAAGTTGTGATTGATGAAAAAATTGTCCGTGATATTATTCCCAAACTTAAAGCAGTGGGTGCTGAAGGGATTATTGAGTATCCCTTAAATAAAGTAATACCGTAGTAGGGGCACGTTGCAACGTGCCCCTGCAATAGCAATGAAGATATTTTTATTAATTATCGTAATCCCGATCATCCTCTTTTTCGTCATCCGCTTACTTGAACAAAGAAGCCTGTATTATCCTTTTCAGGCTATCGAGATTACCCCAAAAGATATAGGTCTTGATTATGAGGATGTGCATATAACTACAAAAGACGGCCTTGATATTCATGGGTGGTTTATTCCTGCCAGAGAACCTGTGGCTGCGTTGCTGTTTTGTCATGGCAATGGAGGCAATATCAGCCACAGGCTGGAGAAGCTGCAGATGCTGCATGAGCTGGACCTCGATATCCTGATTTTTGATTATCGCGGATATGGCAAGAGCAAAGGCAGGCCGTCTGAAGCAGGACTTTACCAGGATGCGGAGGCGATGTATGATTATCTTCTTAAAGAACGAGGTCATGCATCTGATCATGTAATTGCGTATGGCGAGTCCCTTGGAGGTGCAGTTTCTGTTGATCTGGCAGAGAAACATGAATTGAGAGGTTTGATATTGGAAGGCTCTTTTTCTTCAATAAAGGAAATTGCTAAACAT
>CALZMZ010000133.1 GCA_945788685.1 Thermodesulfovibrionia bacterium
TTTGATAGATAAGTTATGTAAGGAGATGGATGGTTATCCGCCTTCTGCTATTCTCTCGTCTTCTTCCTGACGTGTCTTGCAGTCAATACAGAACGTAGTAACAGGTCTGGCTTTAAGACGCTTAATGCCGATTTGATTACCGCATTCTTCACAGATTCCATATTCTTCATTATTGTCGATACGCTCAATCGTTTCCTCTATCTTTTTAAGAAGCATGCGCTCTCTGTCCCGGAGTCTGAGCATGAAATTCCTGTCAGTCTCTGCAGTAGCCTGGTCTCCCATGTCAGGAAAATTCAACTCGGCAGGCAGTGCATTGAGTGTATCTTCAGCTTCTTTTAAAAGTGATTCGCGCTGGGCAATCAGGTCCTGCTTGACTTGCTGGATCAGTGATTCCCTTCTTGACATTGAAGTCTTCTTTTTTACTGTCTTCTTTTTTGCAGTTTTCTTTTTTGGGGCAGAAGCTTTCTTTACGGTTTTTTTCACGGCAGACTTTTTAGTCTTTACAGAACTCCTTGAAACAGACTTCTTTACTGCTTTCTTTTTCGTATTGGATGCGGCCTTCTTCTTTGCTGAAGATTTCTTTTTTGCCGTTGTTTTCTTAGCCATTAATTGTACCTCTGTAGTAGTTGTTAAATTTAAATAATCTGTAAATTAACAAATTTACTTATGCTAAGTCAAATCTGTAACAAGGTGCCTTTCATCTTGACAAAGTGATAATAATTTCATTAACTTAACGCAACTGACACAGATATTTATTGCCAATAATATCTGTACCAACAGATGCTGGCCGGTATCACCTGCATTAATAATTTACGTCATAAAATTAAATCAGACATCTTGTAATATAATTAACTTATACTTGTAATAATGATTCCGGAGGTATGAATGATACTTGGAGTAAATGTTGACCATGTAGCAACCGTTAGAGAAGCAAGAGGAGAGTCAGAACCAGATCCTGTGATTGCAGCTAAAATGGCGATAGATGGCGGCGCTGACGGCATTACTGTTCACTTGCGTGAAGACAGAAGACATATTAATGACAGGGACCTGCTGAGGGTAAAAAAAAATGTCAGGAACGTTGAACTGAATCTTGAAATGGCCGCTACAAAGGAGATGGTGATGATAGCCCTCAAAGTTAAACCTGATCTGGTGACGCTGGTGCCTGAAAAGAGAGCGGAGCTGACAACAGAGGGCGGGCTTGATTTAGTTAAAAGCGGTAAAAAGATCAGGAAGGCAATCGATGAGATACAATCCAGGAATATACCGGTAAGCCTTTTTATAAATCCGACGATAAAAGACGTTCAGATGTCAAAGAAGCTGGGAGCCGCAATGATTGAGATTCATACAGGGTTATATGCAAATGCAAAGGGTAAGAGGCAGACGGCAGAGCTTGCAAGGGTCAGAAAGGCAGTAAAGAGTGGCAGTGAGATGGGGCTTCTTGTTAATGCAGGGCATGGATTGAAATATTCTAATGTTAAGAAAATTGCATCCATTAAGGGTATTCGCGGCCTGTATATAGGACATAGCATTGTTGCAAATTCCGTTTATCGCGGAATGAAGAGCGCTGTAAAGGAAATGAAACGCCTGATCAGGCAATCACAAAAATAAGGATTCGTATGATCCTTATGAAGATGGATAATTATATACTTGAATCCTTGATCCCTTGGGTCCTTTGACCCTGATTAAATTATGATCTACGGTATAGGCATTGACCTTGTTAAAATTGATCGTATGAAGGATGCCCATGAAAAGTGGGGTTTAAGGTTTTTTGAACGTGTTTTCACGGAAAATGAAATAACATACTGCTTTCAGAAGAAAGTTCCCTATCCTTCACTTGCTGTCAGGTTTGCTGCAAAAGAAGCACTTATCAAGGCTATCGGCTCGGAAATCGCTGTTAACATGAAAGATATAGAGATCATAAACCAGGAAAACGGCAAACCATTAGTTGAGGTAAAGGGTAAAGTTAAAAAATTCTTTAATACAAAAGGGATAACACATTGCCATATTTCGTTAAGTCATGAGAGAGAGTACGGTATTGGCAGCGTTGTGCTGGAGTTGTAGACAGGCTTCAAATATGAGCAATATCAGAAGCCCTCTGATCAGGCCGTTATAAGCCGCATTTTAAGAATATGTTCCATGTTGGCTGAAAGACCTGGTATTGATGAGTTACATTGCATGATTTTCCCATATCGAATCTTTGATTCAGTGTATAACGTCATCAGCAGAAAGAGCGAAACTCCCTAATTACATATATATATTCATAATGTGATTTGAATTATTGACAGTAAACATGCAATCGTTTAATCTAATTAAATGCTTGAATTTTCATTAAAAAAGATTCGTTATCTTAATATTGCCCTACTTGTGTTAATCGTATTGTCATCCCTTCTGATAATCAGGGTAATAGTTGATATTTCTTTTTCAAAAAAAGAGCCGGATATGATATTTACTGATGTAAATGAGACCGGAAAAAAATCAAAAGTAAAAAATATAATGGAATATGCAGTTGTTCTTCAGAAAAATCCTTTTGGCAAACCAATGCAGCTTCAGCCAATAGGCAGGACGGAAAAGACAGACTCAGGCGCTAAAAAGGCGGCCCCTATTTCTGATCTCAAGCTTATAGGCACGGTTGTCGGCCCCAGGTATCTTAGCTATGCAGTGTTTCAGGATAAGACAAAGGCAGGGCAGGAAGACATATTTCATTATGGAGAACAGGTCTATGATTACGGGATACTGAATGACATCAAGAGATCATCTGTTGTAATACTTAGTGATGAGGCAAGCGTTACTTTAAAAATCGATTATGAAAAGAAGTCCAAAACTGCGACATCAGGTTCTGTTAAAAGGAGGTCCAGCAGGACAAGGTCCTCCAAAAAGTCATTTGCAAAAAAAATTGGCGAACGGGAATATCTGCTTGATCGCAGCATGGTGCAGAAATCAATTGAAAATCCTGAGAAAGTGCTTACCGATGCAAGGCTCCTGCCTAATTTAGTTGATGGAAAACAGGAGGGTTTCAAGATAAGTGAAGTAGTTCGTGATGGATTGTATCATAGTCTGGGTTTGAGAAACGGCGACATTCTTTTAAACATAAACGGTCTTGAGATAGCTAATCCTGAAGTGGCAATTCAGGCCATGTCCGCACTTAAGGGAATGAACAGGATCGATCTTGACATAATGAGAAATGGAGAAAGAATGTCAATTGATTACCAGATGAGATAGGCAATTACATCAATTCATTGACAATTACCCGGTGGTTCATGTTAATGTTGCAATGAAATTCAGGTGCTCAATTTTTAATATATAATAAAGTATATATATGAAAGTAAATAGAATTCTGCTTGCGATAGTGTTATGTGCTTCAATTATCTCTTTTATCTCAAGCCTGTCGTATGCCCAGACTAAAGATACGTCGAAACAGGACGCGATATATCAGGAACCTGAGATTGTTTTTGATTTTGTAGATGTTGACATAACTACTATCATAAAGTTCATCAGTGAGACCACCGGGTATAATTTTGTCTTTGACGAAAGAGTGAAGGGTAAAATTACGATCATAGCGCCTACAAAACTATCAATAAATGAATCATTCCGGCTGTTTACATCAATACTGACTATCAAGGGCTACACCATAATCCCGTCCGGTCCAAAGACATACAAGGTCATTCCATCGTCTCTGGCCAAGCAGGCAGGGCACATTTCTGAAGATGATGCAGCGCCGATCAACGAAGGGTATATAACCAAGGTTTTGTCCACGGAACATATCAAGGCTACAGAGACATTGCAGTTTCTGCGGCCTATTGTTTCAAAAGACGGTCATATTTCAGCCTTTGGTCCAAGAAACCTGCTGCTTGTTGTTGACTCTGCTGTAAATATTGAGAAGATTATTGCAATTCTGAAACTGGTTGACCAGCCCACAGTAAGTCAGGAAGAGGCTAAAATATTTGTCTATTTTCTTGAGCATGCCGATGCAACCGAACTTTCAAAGGTGCTGCAGGGAATAATCAGAAATCTTCAGACAGCCCGCAAGTCTGTTACCCGTAATGGAAAGAAAACCATTGCCAGAAAACCACCTGTTCTTAATGTAACACCTGACCAGGCAACTAATTCACTTGTCATAGTTGCACCACAGTCAGAATATGGGAATATTGAAGAAGTGATAAAGACACTTGATAAGAAGCGAAAGCAGGTTTATGTAGAGGCAATGATCGTGGAAGCCTCAACCGACAGACTGAAGGAACTGGGAACAAAGTGGAGAGGGGCCATTACTCACGATGACGAACCTATCGTAGTTGGTGGAGTGGGAAATATTGATTCAGCTACGACACTGAGCATTATCAATGGACTGTCCGGATTTACAGCGGGCGGTCTGGGGAATTTCTTTGATGTTCCGGTTACCTCAATTGGATCGGATGGATCGGTTTCAACTGATTCCCTGACAGCGCCGGG
>CALZMZ010000134.1 GCA_945788685.1 Thermodesulfovibrionia bacterium
AAATCAGGGATGAAGAGATAATCAGGGATGCCATTTTACTTGAAGAGAAAGCGCTTACATTTGACAAGCGTATAGAAAAGGTAAGGAAGGCCGGGGTAGATGCCGGTGTGAGTACGACACTCATAGTAAATTCAGATGGAGTCAATGTTTCATATGAAAGCAGTTATTATTCCGCTATGGTCACGACCCTGGCAAAAGATGAAAATGGTGACAGCCAGATGGGGTGGGAACATGATATAAGCAGGAGAAAGAAAGATGTAGATCTGGAAGCTGTAGGGCAGGGCTCATCAAAAAGAGCGCTTGAGCTTCTTGGCTCCAGAAAAATGAATGCAGTAAAAGTGCCTGTAATTCTCAGCCCATCAGTAGCCATCAGTTTTCTTGGAATTTTAAGCGCCTCTTTATCTGCAGAAGCAGTGCAGAAGAAGCGATCCTTTCTCACAGGAAAATTAGGCCATCCTGTTATCAGCGATATTATTGATATTATGGATGACGGTACGATCCCATGGAAAACAGGAACAAGACCTGTAGATGATGAAGGAGTAACCTGCAGAAAAAAAACTTTGATATCAGGGGGTGTTTTAAACAGCTATATTTATAATCACTATGCAGCTGTTAAGGAAGGGGTCCAATCAACTGGAAACGCATCAAGGGCAAATCCAAGGTCAATGCCCGGAATCGGTGTTGCCAACTTCTTCATAAGCAGCCCGGGTAAAAGGTCTGGTGAAGAACTGGTCAGGTCGTTACCAAGGGGTGTGAAAATTCTTTCTGCCATGGGTATTCATACTGCAAATCCTGTATCTGGAGATTTTTCCGTGGGGATCTCCGGACAATGGATCGAAAACGGTGAAATACAATACCCTGTAAAAGAGGCTGTAATATCCGGTAATATTCTTGATATGTTCAGAAGAGTTGAGGAGGCAGGAAAAGACCTCAAGTTTTACGGCAACATGGGATCTCCCAGCCTGCTGATAGGGGATATGGATATTAGTGCGTAATGTGATAATAGGGTCCAAGGATTCGAGGGGCCTGGGGTTCAAGTGAAAGAAAGAATGCCAAAGAATAATAAGTAACGATATTGCACTTAATAAATATTAAAATATGACGGTTCACTGGAATCCTTGACCCCTTGACTCCTTGAACCCTTTTTTTATGCTACTTCGCTTTATTTATATAGTTGTTCACAAATGAGTTCTTCACATTAACGGCCTCTTTTTCAAATCGTTTCATCAGTTTCTTTGCCCATACAAATTCTGTCCCGAGGATGGCAAGCCCCAGAATTATGGTTACAATGCCTGGTCCCGGTGTCACGAGCATTATCAGACCCAGGAGCAATACGGTAAACCCTATCACTACCTTGATCAGACGCTTTGCCTGTTTTACCGTTTTAATTGTGAAGTTTTCTTTTTTTATCAAATGAGGAACCTTATTCCGCTTCCTTCTTCATTTTCTTTATAAAGGGTTCAAGCAGGTCAATAGGTATCGGAAAGATTGTTGTGGAATTTTTTTCAGCTGCTACCTCGGTAAGAGTCTGCAGATATCTGAGCTGGATTGCTGTTGGTTGCGTACCTATGATTGCGGCTGCTTCTGTCAGCTTTTGCGAGGCCTGGAATTCACCTTCAGCATGGATGACCTTTGCCCGTCTTTCACGTTCAGCCTCGGCCTGTTTGGCAATGGCCCTCTGCATTTCAAGGGGCAGGTCCACATTCTTAACTTCAACAGTCGTGACTTTTATGCCCCATGGCTCTGTCTGCTCATCAATGATCTTCTGGAGTTCAGCGTTAAGCTCATCTCTTTTTGCAAGGAGATCATCAAGGTGGCTTTGTCCCAGCACACTTCTTAATGTTGTCTGGGAGATCTGTGAAGTGGCATATTCATAATCCAGCACATCGGTAATCGCCTTTGTAGGATCAACAACCCTGAAATAGACAACAGCATTGACCTTTACCGTAACATTGTCCTTTGTAATGATGTCCTGTGAAGGTACGTCCATTGTGACTGTACGCAGACTGACTTTGACAAGCTTATCAATGATGGGCCAGATAATTACCAGCCCCGGTCCCTTGACAGGTATCAAACGGCCGAGCCTGAACACAACTCCCCGTTCATATTCACGCAGGACCTTAATAGCGCTTGAAAGAAAATAAACGATAAGTATAATTACAAAAATAAATCCTGAAAACCCTATCTGAGGCATAATATATCTCCTTCTTTAAGGTTGAAAGTTAGAAATTAAAAATTAGACGTGAGAAGTTATAACATGGAACTTCTTCATTCTTTTTTCTCAATTTACACTTCTTAGTTCTTAGTTCTTTGTTCTTAGTTCTTAGTTCTTTGTTCTTACTCCTGGTTCTTACTTATTAATTTAACCTTCAGTTTAAGATGATTGACTTCTTCAACCACAACTTCCTCTCCTGCTTTTATGGTCTCCTCGCTCCACGCGCTCCATATTTCGCCATGGATAAATACCTGGCCCTTGTTGTGTATATCGGTCCTGGCTTCACCGGTCAGTCCGACCAGACCCTCAGTTCCGGTTACCGGTCTGCGTTTATATGCCTTAACTACAAGATAAATAGTCAGGCTGAAGAACAGGGCCGTAATTATAACAGCAGGCAGTATAACTTTTAATGATAATGACAAGAACGGAAGTGGAGAATCAAACAGCATAATAGATCCAATTGTCATGGCTATAATGCCTCCTACAGTAAGCATACCAAAAGATGTGACCTTTATCTCAAGAATAAAAAGCACTATTCCTAAAACTATCAACATGACACCAGCATAATTAACAGGTAATGTCTGAAAAGAATAAAGTGCAAGAATAAGAGAAAGGGCGCCGATTACACCGGGGAAAATGGCCCCGGGATTGGTAAGCTCGAAGAATATGCCGTAGAAACCAAGCAGCATAAGCAGGTAGGCAATATTGGGATCGCTGATAATATCCAGGACCTTATGACGTATGCTCATTTCCTTGTATGAAATATTAATCCCGCTGGTGCTGATTTTAACTTTACCAACTGACGTCTCGACCTCTTTTTTATCAACTGCCGAGAGCAATGATTTTAAATCAGGAGAGACATGATCGATTACATTCATCTTTAATGCATCATTTGCTGTTATCGACAGGCTTTCCCTTACTGCTTTTTCAGCCCATTCAGCATTCCTTTTTCTTCTTTCGGCTATGGATATGATATAAGCGGCTGCATCATTTTCAGCCTTTTCAGCCATTGTTTTATCCATTTTGCCTCCAACTCCCACTGGATGTGCAGCACCGATATTTGTACCGGGTGCCATGGCAGCCACATGAGCAGCCATGGTGATAAACACTCCGGCTGATGCTGCTCTTGCACCGCCCGGAGCTACATACACTATTACAGGTGTTTTACTTGAATTTATTTTCTTTACAATTGAGCGCATTGATGTATCCAGACCGCCGGGAGTATCAAGCTCGATTACCACAGCCTCTGCGTTTTCTTTATCAGCAACATCAATGTTCTTTGATATGAATTCTGACATGACGGGATTAACAACTCCATTAACTCTTATAACAATTATGTCAGCGCATACATATGAAGGATGAAAATAGAAGGTGACCAATAAAATTGCAGGGAAAAGGAAAATCTTTTTCATTAAAAAAGTATAACTGTATTTTGATTATAATTGTCAAGAGATTTCATTATATGATATTATTACTTTCATATCATATTTAACGTATATATACTAATTTATCCATGCTCAGAATTAACGAAATATTCAAAAGTATCCAGGGCGAGTCAACGTATGCAGGACTGCCATGTACCTTTATACGACTTGCCGGTTGTAATCTCAGGTGTACATACTGTGACACAAACTATGCTTACTATGATGGAGAAGAGCTCAGTGATGATGCAATCATTGCCAAAATAGAAGAGTATGGCGTTAAGTGTATAGAGTTTACAGGAGGGGAACCGCTTTTGCAGGAGGAGACGCCAAAATTGTTAAAGACCCTTCTTGATAAAGGATATGACGTACTCATAGAAACAAACGGCTCCATCTGTATAGGGTGCCTTGATAAAAGACTGAATATTATTATGGACTACAAGACCCCCAAGAGTAATATGAGTGAGCGAATGCGGCCCAAGAATTTTGATTTTCTCAAAAAAACTGACCAGATCAAGTTTGTTGTAATGGATGAATCAGATTACCATTGGGCAAAAAGTATAATAACAGAGAATAAACTGAGCGAACGATTTGATAACATTCTCATGTCTCCTGCTTATGGAGAACTTTCTCCCAAAGATCTGGTCTCATGGATATTACATGATAATCTTCCGGTAAGAGTGCAGCTCCAGATCCATAAATATATATGGGCGCCT
>CALZMZ010000135.1 GCA_945788685.1 Thermodesulfovibrionia bacterium
CTCAGAAGGTGCTTTTAAGATACGTGTTGACTTCATCTAATTATGGATGATATTAGGATACCTCTAAATTTGAGGATAAATCTAAATTATGAATGATCCAGAGTTATTCTGGGGTCAACGATTTCTCCTAAAACTCAATAATAGAGAATTATAAATAAAGTACAAGCAGAAATAATTTGAAGACTATTAGATATTATCGGTATCCCTGGATCTTTCATCAATCCTCAAGCTAACAAGGAGATTTCTTTTTCTTCTTGATCTGATAACAAAGAACAGTACCGCTGACAGACCTGCAAGTAATACAAGACCTGACACTGCAGGATATTTTACCCCGTACACTGCCGGAGCAAGGGCAGTTCTCGTGGTATACTTCATTATTTCGCTGCCCCTGATAAACTCAGCTACCGATGGAGAGAATGTATAGTAGAATTCAACAAATGCCCTTCCCATGCTGTTCGGAATGAGCCACTTATCTCTGAAGTCTCTGAGAATACGGACTTCATCAGCCATATAACTGCCATAGGCTGCTGTGGCTATAAAACACCCTCCTCCGCCTTTTGATGATTTTACTGTTCCTGTCAGAGAAATTTTTAAAGTCGAATTATCAAGATCATTAGTCAACGTTAAAACTGCATTTTGTCCCCCTGACATCTTATCCGGTGAAAAAGTAATCTGCAATACTGACTGATCATTACCTGAGAGTATTATGCTATCGTCAGAAGTAGTAAAAGCTGTTGAACCACTTATGTCCAGACATTGAATTTCTATATCATCATTTCCGGTATTGGTCAATGTAAATTCTTTAGTTAAAGTCTTACCATTTGCGATGCTGCCAAAATCTAAGGAAGAAGTGTTTGAATGCAGGATGCCTTGAGTTGATCTTACTGCTTTACGATGCATTATCGGCATGGCAACATCAAAATCATTTAATGACTCAATCGCTTCCAATCCTGTCCATGTATTATCAATAGGGACCCTGAACGCTTTGCCGGATACACCTGGATCAAGCTGCTGGATGGTAATATAATCATCATCTCCCCAGAAGCTGGGAATGCCCCATACCCCGATGGTGTTATCACCAAGGTTGGGATTTGCAACATCAGCGATCTCCTGGGTCTCTCTGTTAAACGTCCTGACCATTGATACAATAGATGTTTGATCGCTGGAATCAAGAACGGCCATGGTTACAATAAAATTATTATTATATGCAAAAGACGGATAACCAAAATCCAGAGCAGGATTCTGGTTGGGAAATGGAGATGTTATTGACCCGTCTGAAATATCCAGAAAACCGATGGACCAGTAACGGTAGCCTTTATCTTCACTGCATAGATTACCCGGGAAAGAATTGCAGTTCAATGCATCAAAAACCAGTATATTCCCTGTGTAATCAAATGACAGGGAGTCAGCATACAATACTGTGTTTGTGCTTTCTGATCCGTCATCCTGGTAATCAGATGGGATAACCGGTATGATCATATCACTTTCACATACAAGATCTACGACATAAATATTTTTATCAGTTTTATTTGTTGATGTGTAGGACAAGAACCGTCCGTCAGGTGATAGAGCTATACTCCAGATATTGCCTGTAGTTGTGATCTGCGTTAAATCAGATCCGTCTACCTTTATTGAATAAAGATTAAAGTCAACGCCTACATAGTATACGGTTGTTCCTCCTACGTCAGTATAAACTGCAGGTCGCGTATAATGCGGAGCTACTGTAACAGGTAACAATCTGTCCTGGTCTGGATCATATCCGGTAAACGGGGATGGAAATGTTTGAACATATAACGAATACATTTCAGAACCAAAAGGGTCATCGTGAGAAAGGTCTGTTGGAAAAAGATATACCATGATATCATTTCCTTCTACAGGATCTACAGGGATCGGCTTCTGGCTTCCCGGTGTCCCTGAATCTTCTGTAACTTCTACGGCATCCCATGCATCTTTGACAGCCTGGACTTCTGCCGATGAGGCGCCATAAAGGTCCTCTGCAGACTGGATAAGGGCCTCCCTTGCATCAATAAACTGTGATGAAGCCTGCAGGTACGTCGTTAATGCCCGGTAATAAATAACTTCGGTTTTATCCCTGCCGATACCTGTTCCCGGGCCTTCTGCAAGAAGATATGCAGCCCTGTTGGGTATGCCGCTGTTAATATGCACCCCTCCCCAGTCACCTGCTTCAGTATTGGGAAGGTTCTGGTACTCGCTCAGTTTTGTTGGCTGTATACTGAGACCATTTGCATTTGCAGGGTTGGCCATGTCTCTTAAAAAATCTCGGGGAGGAAGAGTTATGTCTTCGCCTATTGTCCAGTCGTCCCTGTCAACCATGGCTGCAAAAACGTCTGCAAACGATTCGTTAAGCGCGCCGCTCTGGTTTTCATATATAAGATTAGCAGTGTTTTCTATGACTCCATGAGACATTTCATGGGCAGCAACATCCAATGCTCCTGCAAGATCGGAAAAAACAGATCCCCCGCCTCCATACACCATCCACGTTCCGTCCCAGAAGGCATTATCATAATTAGTCTGAAAGTCTACAATGACCAGAAGATTCATTTTTTTGCCATCCATACTGTCCCGACTATGCGTGATTTTGTAATAGTCATAAACTATCTTGGTGTTATAAGCGGCACTGACAGCAGATGCATCCCATCCGCTTGTCTGAGATGTGCTGCTTACATAAAATAGAGGGTCCCCGTCTCCGTTGTTAGCGCTCATAATGTACGTATCACCTGTTGCATTCGGAGGGCTGTTAATTGGATCAAAAGGAGGATCATCGATAGGTATGGTCGGGTCAACTGCGTAATATGTCCCTCCCTGGTGCCATGCATTAAAACTTTGCGAAACCGAGTGCACATCTATGCCTGTGGCTGTCACTACCTGACTATGAATGTTATGGATCCGATGAATAACATCACCGTCCTCAGCATCAATGAAATAGATCCACCGTTGATCAAGAGCCGGCTGGATATCAATTTTATATGCCAGAGTCATGGTCCCGTCACCATGCGTATAATAAACCAGCTCATGTTCCGGACCTGATATCCCTTCGTGGGTTATCTGCAGATGGCCTTTCACTGCCTCGATCGCTTCATAGGACGAAATGAGCGGATCAGTATTCAGTCCTCCGGGAGTAGGTTCGTAATGGCCCTGCACATAATAAACAGAATCATCTGCGTTAAGATGAATGGATAATTCTTTTCCCCATACCGGTATTCCCCTGTAGTTCTGCTGATAATGAAAATGCTTCTTTCCTGACTTTTCCATTCTCTGACGTTTGACAGAAAGTTCCTGTACAGGGTCTGATAATTTCATCAGGTCGCGATTGTCCGCCAGGAACCTGACGGCTGCGCTCCTGGAAAATGCCATATCCGAATCATTCATGGCCACTCCCGCAGAAAGCCGAGGACCTTTGATCAACCTCGGGGTGCCGTTCCTTGCAGAAAAACGTACAAGTGCGCTTCCAGTGTTTGCTGTCTGTGACATAAGGCTGGCCAGATTTTTTTTCTGTGGTCCGGTCAGTCGGACTTTAGACTTATTTGATATTGACTGCTCCCTGCTCTCTGCCATCGATGACTTGATCTGACCTGAATTTTCTATAAATGAAATGGTATCTGCATTAGTTCCTGTAGAAAATTTATGTGGTCTGGCACTTTGGCGATTGAACGTATTTGAAGATAAAGCCGCAGCACCCGCCTGAGAAGCAGTTTGTGATGCAATGCCTGTTTGACTATCAGCATTCGCACTGCCATTCCATGGCTGATTTAAACAGCTGACCAGGAACAGGAATATTATAATTTTCCACGCTTTACTCTTTGCCTGTTTCATGTGATTAAACATACATATATATTCGACCAAAACAGTCCTTCTATTAATATTATCAATACTGGTCTTCGTTATCAATGAAAAAGCGTATATTGATTAATAATGGGCCAGATAATGTAATGAATGATTAGAATACTTTATTATTACCGGAGAGAAATACTTTGAGTTCCGACATATACTCTTCCTTTGAGACCAGAAATGAGTCATTGTGTCCGCCTTTAAGTATGACGAATTTCTTTGGTTCTGCTGCAGCTTCAAACAGGGCCACGCCATGTTTGAAGGGTATGACCTCATCATCAACGCTGTGCATGATTAATTTGGGAACAGGAATATTCTTAATCCTGCTTACTGAGTCAAATTTTGTTTTAAGTATGACTGAAGGGATGAAAGGAAAATAATGTTTAGCAATTTCCTTTATTGAAGAAAAAGAGCCTTCCAATATCAAACCTCTCAATTCATGTTTCTCTGCCAGATCAACAGAAACTGCACCTCCAAG
>CALZMZ010000136.1 GCA_945788685.1 Thermodesulfovibrionia bacterium
CAAATAATTTTACTGGCTACGGTAAATGCAGTGAAAAGAGTCTGTCTTCCTCCAACAGGGCTTCTCATCTGTCCGGCAATTGAGAAAAGCTCGGAATGGATAGTAATAAATGTTCTGGCCCTGTAAAGGGTGCCGACCAGTATTGATGTCATCAGTTTTAACAATCCAAGCCGTAAATAACCCTTTGTAAAGAAATGCACAACATCCTGTTTCCAGCAGGTTTTTAATAATGTTAAGGAGAACCCTATATAGTTTGTGGTCTCTATGAATTTATTTTCAGGAGCTCGCTGTTCAGAAATATTCATGACCGTGCATTCATGACCCTCAGATTCCAGTTTATTCATGAAAGAAAGGTTATGAAGGCTTTCTTCTTCATATGGCGGAGCAAAATTGCCTATTAATAATATTCTCATGTATATCACGCAAGCCTGACGCTGACTTTGTCACCTATTTTTATGTTCAATGTAAGGGCTGCATTGTCCTTGTATAAAAAGATTTCAAGGTGTCCGAAACTGTTTATAATTGCACACACATCTGAATGCTCATTCTCAGCATAATAATGTACAAGAGGTATTTGATTATCATTGAAATAGATTTTAAATATTTCATATGAGTTAAGGGAAGTTAAGGATGTCATATTATCTCTGGTAATATTTGTGATCACATTACCGAAACTGTCTATGGAAACTACTTCACCGGAAATGGTTCCTTCAGAAATGTCAGGCACAGGGAACGGGATTGTTATGTAATCATCAATTTCATGACCGAATTGATGTGACTCAACTCCTTTTGAAAGCCATGCAGCAACAGGCGCGAAAATATCTCTTCCATGAAATGTAGAGCCGCTCATCGGCAGAAAATAATGTGATGCAGTTATATGAAAGACTTTTAAATACAGGTTCCCAGCTTTAGCAATCATCGGAGTAAATATGCCATTGTCAGGTCCTATAAAATAATGACTATCAGCAGCGACAAGGATAGGTCTTCTCTTTCCCCCAACACCCGGATCGACAACTGCTACATGAATAGATGTCTGGGGAAAGTAGGAATAACTCATTGATAATGTCTGGGCAGCCTCAAAAACATTATGCCGCTGGATACTGTGTGAGATGTCTGTTATCTTTGCTTCTGGATTGATCCCGAGGATGACTCCCTTCATCAGTCCGGCAAAGGGGTCTTTTAATCCAAAATCAGATGTCAAGGTGATGATCGACTTGTCTAGCATTTAATTGATCCTGAGATCTCTTTGACAGAACTGATACCTTTCGAGGACATATAGTTCCTGATTCCCTTAATAATTTCAGCAGTAATTCCGGGATGAATAAAATTTGCAGTGCCAATTGCAACTGCACTGGCTCCTGCAATTAAGAATTCTATGGCATCATCGGAGGATATTATACCACCCATACCGATAATTGGTATATTTACTTTTTTACTGCACTCCCACACCATCCTTATTGCAACAGGCTTAATGGCAGGTCCGGAAAGACCTCCGGTTATATTCGCAAGTTTTGGTTTTCTTGTCTGTATATCAACAGCCATTCCTGACAGGGTATTTATGAGTGACAGGGCATCAGCACCTGCATCTTCTGCTACCCGTGCCATGTGAGAAATATCAGTGACGTTAGGCGAGAGTTTCACTATCAGGGGAAGATTTGTGGAGTTGCGAACCGCGCTAATAACTTTATAAGTGACTTTTGGATCAGTGCCAAAGATGATCCAGCCTGACTGCTTGTTTGGACAGGATATGTTCATCTCAAGGGCATCAATGCCATTGACTGAGCTTAACTTCTCAGCAGCTTTAACATATTCATCAATAGTATCACCAAAGAAATTTGCGATCACTCTTGTTTTGCATTCCCTGAGAAAGGGCATTTTCTTCTTTATGAAGCTGTTGATGCCTATATTCTGTAGTCCGATTGCATTGAGCATTCCTGAGGGGGTCTCTACAATTCTCGGGGGAGGATTACCCTGTTTTGGTTTAAGGGAAAGTCCCTTCACAACGATTGCACCCAATGTATTCAAATCAACAAATTCAGCATACTCATCTCCATAACCAAATGTGCCGGAAGCGGTCATGACAGGATTCTTCAGTTTCAGTTTGCCGATCTGGACTTTGAGATCTATGTTTTTCTTCTTAGGCATATTTATAAAATAGGTTATAGGTTATGGGTGATAGGTCATTGGTAATTTATCATTTCCCATTACCCATTACCTGTCTTAATCCCATACTATCTCCTCAATCGGAAATACAGGCCCTTCCTTGCAGACACGTTTGTGTCCTTTTCTTGTCTTTACAACACAACCCAGGCACGTTCCTATTCCGCAAGCCATGTTCTGTTCCATCGCAATATAGCCTTTTAATTTATATTCTGTCGCCAAATGAGAAAGAGCATGGAGCATTACTTCAGGACCGCAGGCGTACAATACGTAACGGGTGACGGGTAACGAGTTCCGGGTCAAATATCTTTTTAACACATTTATAATGTTCCCTTTTGTACCAAAAGAGCCGTCATCGGTTGAGACAGTCGGATCAATGCCCAGTGACCTGAATTCGTCAATCAATAAGAGGCTCTTTTTTGTTTTCGTGCCATAAAAGAGAAGGGGGGCCCTGTTTTTAATATTTTCGGCCATGGAAAAAACTGGAGCAACCCCCAGTCCTCCAGCAACAAGAATAACCTGTCTGTTCTTTTTTGGGGCAGGGAATCCTTTTCCAAGGGGCCCTAATATGTCCAGCACATTGCCCGGTTTTTTTTCACTCAGTATTTTTGTGCCCTTGCCAACGACCCTGTATAATAGCTGAAAGTTGCCATCGATCCAGCGGTGTACACTGAAAGGCCTTTTAAGCAGAGGGTCAAGCCCTGTGTCTACCGCGACCATAAAGAAATTACCGGGTTTTGGTTTTCGGATTTTTACTGCAGGATTGAGCGTAATAAGATAATGGTTGTTGATCAGCTTTTTGTTCTCTACAACCGATGCCTTAAATGTTCTATTCAAAGCTTATCTCTATTACCTCATATTCTATTGTTCTGGCCGGGGCCTTGACTATGGCTGTATCGCCTTCCTCTTTGCCTATCAGCGACCTGGCCATTGGGGAATGAATTGACAGTTTGCCGGCTTTAATATCAGCCTCATCAACCCCGACTATCTTATATGTCTTTTCCTCATCAGTATCCACATCAAGAACTTTAACAGTAGCTCCAAAAGCCACTTTGTCATGATTGATAGTGGAGGGATCAATAACTTGTGCCGTTGCAATTTTGCTTTGAAGTTCCTGGATCCGACCTTCCATAAATGACTGTTTTTCCTTTGCAGCATGATATTCCGCATTTTCAGAAAGGTCGCCATGAGCACGTGCCTCTGCGATTGCCTTCACGTTTTCAGGGCGCTGTACTTTAATGAGGTTTTCGAGTTCGTCTTTAAGTTTCTGGTGCCCCTCAGGGGTCATTGGTTCTTTTTGCATTTTAATTCTCCAGCGAAAATTTTAACAGGCAGTACAGATGAAAGTAAAGTTTATTGTTAAGTAATCAGTAACCATTCAGGTACGGATGACAGAGACACTTTGTATTGTCATACCCGAAGTCTGTTAATCGGGTATCCAGAAACCAGGAACTGGATTCCCGCTCAAAGGATTGCGGGAATGACATGCTTAAACATTTTTAATCCAAACTGAATGGTAACAAATCTTTAAGCTTTATGATATTCCTGAATTGATTTTACGTTTATCTGTTTCTTTACCATAATCTCGATTGCATTGACAGATGCACGTGCACCGGCAACTGTTGTTGTATAAGGAATATTGTGCTGCAGTGCAGATTCCCTGATTGAGAAAGAATCTTTCTGTGCCCTGGCCCCGGTAACGGTATTAATTATAAAATCTATTTTATTGTTCTTGAGCAGGTCCACACAATGCGGACTCCCTTCCATTACTTTATTTATAGTATCCACTTTAATGCCCTGCTGCTTCAGGTAAAAGGCGGTCCCTTTTGTAGCAACGATAGTAAAACCCAGTGACTCAAGCGTGCCTGCCAGTGGCAGTATGGCAGGTTTGTCCTTGTCCTTGACACTGATAAATACGTTCCCCTTCAGGGGCATCATGTTCTTTGCCGACGATTGAGCCTTGGCATAGGCCCGGCCAAAGTCCTTATCAATTCCCATTACTTCACCGGTAGATTTCATCTCGGGTCCCAGCAGAGTATCTACACCGGCAAAGCGGTCAAAGGGAAATACAGCCTCTTTGACACTGAAATGTGAAATCT
>CALZMZ010000137.1 GCA_945788685.1 Thermodesulfovibrionia bacterium
GGGTGTCCTTCTTTGGTTCGTTTCTTAGACAAGTAAGAAATGAACCCGTCGTTTGGGGGCGGAACCCCATTTTAATAAAATAACAATCTTCTAAAAAATATACATCAGTCAGGAAAAGCGTTTAAAATGCCTGTAAACGCTTTTAGTGTCTGCCAAAAATATATTAATCAAATGAGATCGGATAAGCCAGCTCAACTCCGATACCATTTAACTCTTTTCCCATAGTTACCATTCTCTTAATGCGGGCAGTTGCAAGCAGCACCTTGTCCTTCATAACTATGCGGACTTCAAATTGTTTTTGTGTTGAAGTGAATCGGCAGGGCACTTCCATTTTAATAAACATGTCATTATCAGAGTGATTCATGACTGTGCCTGAGTATATTGCACTGTCATAAAGGAAATTAACAGTCAGATTCGAGGGGGTTCTTTTATATGCTCTTTTCTTCACTGATTTGAGTTTTTTGTTTACAGACATTGCTGTATGAATATCAAAGATTTCAATGGCTGTCTATTAAATTAATTTAATCAAGTTATAAGACTTTTATTAATATGATATTTTGCAATGAGTTGGAAGGAGATCCGTCAGGATTTTCAATCGGGATATTGAGGTTGAACCTCGATATGTGTTTGCAGGGATATCGCATGATATGTCCTTACATTCCTATCACCCATGACCCGTTTTTTTAATCTTGACACCAAATGGATATTCATTTAAAGTACGAATCCAATAGAGACTTAGTGGTTTAAACACAGAAAATTATAAAAATATAATGGAGGAATAGAACTATGGTAAAGAAATCAGTCATAGCCATCATTGCCGTATTTGTTCTTTGGTCGATATTAGACTTTGTAATCCATGGTGTTTTGCTTAGTAAGGCATACAAAGCCACAGCTGATCTTTGGCGTCCTATGGCGGAAATGAAGATGGGATTAATGCGCATTGTTGTTTTGATCTCTGCAATTGCTTTTGTGCTGATTTACGTATTATTCATTAACGAAAAAAATATGAAAACAGCCCTGAAATATGGAATTTTATTTGGTATAGCTGCAGGAATTTCCATGGGGTATGGGACGTATTCAGTGATGCCTATTCCATATAAAATGGCATTCATATGGTTTTGGGGTACACTGATCGAAGCCACACTGGGAGGTTTGGTCATAGGTCTGATTATTTGTGAAAAGTCTGAATAACGTGTTGTGCTGCCAGGATATCGAGGTTGAACCTCGATATGAGGTCCTTCGTAAATTGGAGATGGCATAATGATCATTTATTGATCCAGGCATTGGCCTCCAAATCATGGCCGCCAGTTCCGCAAACCCGTTACCGGTTGCTGTACCCACCATTCATCACAAATAGAAATTACATTATATTTCGGTCAGTTTAGGCTGCTAATCTAAACAGGTTTCTAAGTATATTAATAGTCATTGACAGGATTATCCAATGGTGATATGTTTAAATTATAGAGATAGACTCTCCCGAAAAAGCTAAACCCGTTGCGAAACGGGCGCGGAAAGCGGCGGGTCTTATTAGTTGCATAAGATGGCCGAGTTGCCGGAGGATAGACCTTTGGTAAGCTCGGCCTTTTTTAGGAGGTGTAACAATGTCATCTTTCTGAAGAACAATAATATTCAATATAAAACCCTGACTCATGCACAGGTCTTTACATCACAGGAAACTGCAGAATCTGCTCATATATCGGGAAGAGAATTTGCCAAAACAGTGATGGTCAAGATAGATGGTAACATGGCAATGGCAGTGCTGCCGGCCTCTTATAACATAAACCTTAAACGCTTCAGGGATTCTCTTCAAGCCAAACGTGTCGAGCTTGCACATGAAGACGAGTTTGAAGACCTGTTTCCTGAATGTGAGACCGGGGCCATGCCGCCTTTCGGGAACTTATACGGCATGGAGGTTTATGTATGTGATGAGATTGATGAAGAGGGCAATATTGCATTCAATTCCGGGTCACATACCGAGCTGATCAGAATGTCATATAAGGATTTCAAGAGACTGGTGCACCCCAGGAAGACCCATTTAACTCATTGAATGCTGAAAGGAGGATGTGTCATGAACATTGAACTATCAGATAAGGAAAAGACCTCTCTGGTCTCTGTACTTGAAAGATACCTCCCTGAACTCAGGGGAGAAATCGCATCAGGAGTTAAACACGACTGGAAAGTACAGATGAAAGAGGAAAAGGAGACCTTAAGTAATATCCTGTTGAGGCTGAAAGAAAAATAGCTTGAGGCAAAGGGGTCAGCCCTGAAAATGAATAGAAACCAGCACAAATTCATGGGCTGACCCCTGTTTGTTTTATTGATCCCAGGAATTATTCCTGTGCTTTCATGTGACACAAAGGTTATTTCTCCGTGATACATTTGTGATCAGTTCCTGTTATTTTATACATAAGAGGAATTCATGCCGGGTGTGAAGAGGATATAAATGCGTAATTTACTCAGAAAGGCATTATGCAAAAGGAACATATGTACAGGTCATGCATAACATTTGTGTTCATTATTTTTGCAGGATTAGCATTTATGATTGGCATAGAGTACAGTGAAGCAGTTGATGCAGACAGTCAGCCAATTGAAATCGGTCTGGTACACTGGGGCAGAAATTTTGAAGAGGCCTTTGAACGCTCCCGGCGTGAGGGCAGACCTGTGCTCGCCCTGTTCCAGGAGGTGCCCGGCTGCTCGGGCACACAGCAGTTCGGTAAGGACGTCCTGTCCCACCCGCGTATTGTCGAGGCCATCGAAAATGAATTCATTCCAGTACTCATTTACAATAACCGGGGAGGACGGGATGCTGAGATTCTTGCTCAATACAATGAACCCGCGTGGAACTACCAGGTGATAAGGTTTCTTGACAGTTCCGGCAACGACATTATTCCCCGCAAAGATCGTATCTGGACGCTCGGCGCTGTTGCAGGCCGCTTGAGCGATGCACTGAGAGCGGCCGGGAGAAATGTGCCCCTGTACCTGCAGGGTCTTGCCATTGAAGGGGCTGGGGATACTTAAATCTCTATGACTGGTGATACATCTATATTAAAGAGGAGAGTTATGAAAAACAAACTGGTATTTTTCCTAATGACAGTCTTACTGTTTCATGCGTCACATGTCACAGCTGATAAAACTATATTGGCTGGCGGGTGTTTCTGGTGTATGGAGGCAGACTATGAAAAACTTGAGGGAGTAACCGATGTGGTCTCCGGGTTTACAGGCGGAACCGCAAAAAATCCGACTTACTACGGTGACCATAAAGGCCACTTTGAAGCCGTTGAAATTACATATGATCCTGACAAGGTCAGTTATAAACAACTGATAGAGTATTTCTGGGTCAACATCGATCCCTTTGATGAGCTGGGGCAGTTTTGCGATAAAGGCCATGAATATTTAACTGCTATTTTTGTAGCAAATGAAACGGAAAGGAAAATAGCCGAGGAATCGAAAAGAAAAGTCATAGAGCAGTTTCCCAACCAGAGAGTGGTGACACCAATCTTAAACGCATCAACCTTCTATCCCATTAAAGGTGACGAAATTCACCATCAGGATTATTATATAAAAAGCCCGATCCGATACAAGATCTATCGATGGAATTGTGGTCGTGATAAGCGATTAAAAGAGATTTGGGGGGATAAGGCAATGAAACTACCTACTGCATCCCCGTGACCCGTAGCCTGTAAACCGTAGTTCGGAGTCTGTAGTCCGTAATTCGTAATTTGTAATTTGTAATTCTTAATTATTCTTTATTACCTCTTACCTATAATCCATAACCTATTACCTGTCTTTTACCTTGACACCAAAAGGTTTTTTATTTAAATTACGAAATCAAGGACATCGCATATACATAAAAGTCTGTCAAACACAAAATAATTATAAGGAAAAGTTAATGCATACCCAGACACTGGATAAATGGAAGCATAGCCATGATTTCATTATTATTCACGAAAAAGGTGAAAAAAGAACGAAACAGGTACTTGTTCTCACTCTTATAACAATGGTTGCAGAAATCATTGCGGGCTTTGCATTTGGCTCGATGGCATTACTTGCTGACGGCTGGCATATGGGGACCCATTCGGTAGCTTTTGCCATCACTATATTCGCATATCACTATTCAAGGAAACATGCAAGGGATAAACAGTTTACTTTCGGAACAGGAAAAGTATCAGTCCTTGGAGGGTTCGCAAGCGCCATCGCACTTGCAGGTGTGGCAATTGTTATGGCACTTGAATCCATTGAACGATTTATACATCCTTCCACAATCCAGTTTAATGAAGCTATTGCCGTAGCGGTGGCAGGTTTGATTGTTAATATTGTTTGTGCTTTCTTATTATATGGACATCACGGGCATACGCATTCCGGTGAACACCATCATGATCATAACATCAGGGGCGCATATCTTCATGTACTGGCAGATGCACTCACTTCAATTTTAGCGATTATTGCATTATTTTTTGGTAAATATTTTGGGTGGAACTGGCTTGATTCATTAATGGGTATCGTGGGAGCGGTCTTAATTACGCGTTGGTCTTATGGATTACTTTTAGACACAAGCTCAATTCTTCTGGACAAGAATATTGAAATGGATAAAACTAAGGAGATAATAGATACCATTGAATCTGATTCCGATAACAGAATTGCTGATATTCACGTCTGGAAAGTCGGCCCGGCAGACTATGCAGCTATGATATCACTGGTTACTCATTATCCAAAAGATTCAGAATATTACAAAAGTTTATTACATGAATTTAATGAACTTTCTCATATAAATATAGAAGTAATCCACTGTATAGATGAGCCCTGTATACCTCCGAATTCGCCTGATAGTGAAGGAAACTCATGAAAGCAATTGTATACACAAAATACGGACCTCCGGATGTTCTTCATCTCAAAGAGGTTGAAAAACCTGTTCCTGAGGACAATGAAGTCCTGATAAAAGTTCATGCGGCAGAGGCAACAAAGGCTGACTGTGAAATGCGAAGTTTCAAATTTGCGGTGAAGTGGTTTTGGCTGCCTTTACGAATTGCGTTGGGGCTCATAAAGCCAAAGAAACAGATATTGGGAGGATATTTTGCCGGCGAAGTTGAATCCGTCGGCAAAGACGTATCTAAGTTTAAAAAGGGAGATCAGATTTTCGGGGCAACCAGGCTTCGGTTGGGCGCATATGGTGAATACGTGTGCCTGCCGGCCAGTTACACGCTTGTTCCGAAACCGTACAATGTGAGCTTTGAAGAGGCGGCAGCAGTACCTTTGGGCGGGCTGAATGCACTTCACTTTTTGAGAAAAGCGAATATCCGAAAAGGCGAAAAGGTTTTGATCAACGGTGCAGGCGGAAGCATCGGCACTTTTGGAGTGCAGATTGCCAAAGCAATGGGGGCCGAGGTGTCGGCAGTTGACAGCACCATCAAGGAGGAAATGCTGCGCCGGATCGGGGCTGATAATTTCTTTGACTATACCAGAGAAGACTTCACAAAAAGCCTCAAAACCTATGATGTGATTTTTGACATGGTTGCCAGGAGTTCCTATTCCGAATGTGTTAAGGCACTCAATTCCAGGGGACGCTATCTCATGGCAAATCCGCGTATCTCCGACATGCTGAGGTCTGTTTTTACTTCCACGTTTACTGACAAGAAAGCTATTTTTGCTTTTGCCGGAGAAAAGGAGGAAGAACTACTCGCACTCAAGGAAATGATTGAGGAGGGCAAAATAAAACCAGTCGTCGATAAAATCTATCCGCTTGAGCAAATAAAACCAGTCGTCGATAAAATCTATCCGCTTGAGCAGGCTGCTGAAGCCCATCAAAGAGTAGAGACTGAACAAAGACTGGGGCCTGTCGTAATCTCTGTGGGGAAGGCATAAAAATAATGAAAGCGATTGTATACGAAAAATACGGACCACCGGATGTCCTTGAATTAAAAGAGGTTGAAAAACCTTCTCCCAAAGACAATGAAGTCCTGATAAGAGTACATGCGGCCTCCATAAATTCATGGGACTGGGATATGTTAACGGGAAGGCCGTTAGAGTACCGCCTGTTTTTCGGGCTTCTAAAATCAAAGTACAGGGTACTCGGATGTGACATAGCTGGACGAATCGAAGCTGTTGGCAGAAACATAAAGCAGTTTCATCCGGGTGATGACGTATTCGGGGACCTGTGCGAGGGTTCCTGGGGAGGTTTTGCCGAATATGCATGTGCCCGTGAAAACGAGTTAACGCTGAAACCGGCCGGTATGACGTACGAAGAAGCAGCGGCCACCCCCCAGGCAGGACTTCTCGCACTGCAGGGGCTTTGCGATAAAAGAGAAATTAAGCCGGGACAAAGCGTTTTGATTAATGGTGCCGGCGGCGGTGTAGGCACATTTGCAATTCAGATGGCCAAATCATTTAGCGCTGTTGTGACCGGCGTGGACAGCACAGGTAAATTGGACATGATGAGCTCTCTAGGTGCAGACCATGTTATTGATTACACTCAAGAAGATTTTACCAAAAACGGGAGTTGTTACGATCTGATCCTTGATGTTAAAACAGATCGTTCCATTTTCGATTACAGGCGTGCATTAAGTGCAAATGGAATGTATGTCACGGTCGGAGGGAGAACTACGCGAATATTACAACTCGTGACCCTTGGCTCATTTATTTCCATGACCGGAAGCCTGCCTGGCCGGCAGGCAGGTAAGAAACTGACTTTAATAATGCATAAGCCAAACAAAGATTTAAACATTCTTAACGGACTTATTGAATCCGGCAAAGTAAAACCAGTTATTGATAGATGTTTTCCGTTAAGCGAGACTGCTGAAGCTTTCCGGTATTTTGAAGAAGGACAGTTCAAAGGGAAAATAGTAATAACTGTTGAACATAATAAAAAAAACCTGACAAACGCATCTGAACTTCGGTAGTCAGGTGTAATAATTCTCATTATGAACATATCAGATAATATAGAAAAACTCGGCTTCAATAAATGGTTTCAGGATAATGTCGATCCTGAGAGTTTGGAGGGCCATGAGATAGCAAGAGTGATTGCAGTTCATAAGGACAGCTATACGATAACCAATGGTGAGAATGATGTATTCGCTGAGCTGGTCGGTAAAATAATGTACAGTGCAGCGTCACCAATTGATTATCCGGCTGTTGGGGACTGGGTATTGGCCAGGCTCTATGATGAGAATACTTTTTCAATAATCCATGAGATCTTACCGAGAAAATCACTTCTTAAAAGAAAAACCCCGGGGAAGAAAATTGATTTTCAATTGATTGCCGCCAATATAGATACAGCATTTATTATCCAGTCACTGGACGACAATTTCAATCTCAGGCGGCTTGAGCGATACCTGGTTATGATTAACGAAAGCAATATCAGGCCGATTGTATTATTAAGTAAAAGTGATCTCCTCACTTCCGAAGAGGTTGCAGGCAGGATCGATGACATACATAAAATTATGCCGCGTTTACATGTAGAGCCATTCAGTAATGAAAATGAATCGGGCTTGAATAATGTAAAAGATCTTCTGAATCCCGGACTGACATATTGTTTGTTAGGGTCTTCAGGTGTGGGCAAAACTACCTTGTTGAATAATCTCATCGGTGAATCCATATTTAAAACAAAAGCAGTCAGAGAAAAGGACAGTAGAGGAAGGCATGCCACGACGTACAGGCAATTGATAAAGTTAGACAGCGGGGCAATGGTAGTAGACACTCCGGGAATGCGGGAGCTCGGGAATTTTTCGATAGAAACAGGCATTGATGAAACTTTTAATGAAGTAACCGAGCTGTCAGGAAAATGTCAGTTTAATGATTGCACACATATTAGTGAAAAAAATTGTGCGGTCTTGAATGCCGTAAGAGATGGACAACTACCTGAGAGAAGATATCAAAATTATATAAAAATGAAAAAGGAATCCATTTACAATGAAATGTCATATCTTGAGAAAAGGCAAAAAGACAGACAGTTTGGGAAATTTATTAAAAATGTGATGAAGCACAAGATACACCGGAAATAGCTTATATCTCTGACTTTCTTATTATGTTAAGAAAATGAATACAGAAGACTTGGGAAATTTAAAGATTGTGAGTCTGATTTTCAAACCATTCGGAATATTGATGGGGAGCAGGGTCAGTCAATAGATCTTTAATCCGGTTAAAACCCTTGTGAATCTCAGGAGATACAATAAATGCTCAGATTTCAGAATTATCCTGACAAAATATTCATGGCAATTCTTACAGAAAGTATGGAGATGGTGATCGACCAGATAAGGGAGTTGCTGGCTGTCCACCGGAAGAGTGAAGCCGGTTCCAACATCCTTGAAATTCTGATGCCAAATGCAGCAGGAGTATTTGTGCCTGAAAGCGCCCTGAAGACTCTTAAGCGGCTGCTTCACTGTCATAAAGGCCCCGGATTTTATTACCTGAATGATTACCACTATCTTTTGCTTTATGACACGCTGGAGAATTTCTGTATCCTTCATAATGACATGGTCCGCAATGCTCCCAATGAATATGAAAAGAATAAAGCATCAAGGATTGCAGGAGTACATATTGAAAAGATCAATTTTGATCACCTGATCGGCATGTACTTTCATGATATTGATTTTCTGTTTGATGCCGATACAGTGATAAATCTCGATCTCGACAAAAGAAAGATGCTCGGTATGCATGAAGAGACCTTCGGCATATCTCAGGGACTTGCGCCTCACCCTGAGGAGCTGAGAATCAGAATGATGAACGAAGAAATATCTGAGCTAAGGATTACCTCTCAATTCTGGGGACCCGATTCTAAGGTCTATCCTGACCTGAATGTGGCAGACGGATAAATATCGAGGTTGAACTTCGATATATTTATTCCTCATTGAAAAGATCATCCAACGGACTATCCGGTGCCCCGTTTAATTCTCTTATGACATGAAGATAGATCATAGTTGTTTCAATGTTCTTATGTCCCAGCAGTTCCTGTATGACCCGAATGTTAACGCCTTTCAATAACAGGTGAGTAGCGAAGCTATGTCTGAGGGTATGTACTGATGCATGTTTGGCAATACCCGTCTTTTTTAATGCGGTATTCATTGCATTTCGTATGGCCCGTTCGCTTTTATGATGACGCCGTATCTTTCCTCCACGAGGGTCAACCGACAGCTTCGTGGATGGAAACGCATACTGCCAGTGCCACTGCTTTGCCGCATTTGGATACTTGCGGGACAGTGCATTAGGCAGATATACATCACCGTGTCCAGATTTTAGATCCTTATCATGTATTTTTTTTACATTCTCCAGATGTTGTTTCAATTGTGCTTTGACTGATCCAGGAAGAATTGTTGACCGGTCCTTGTC
>CALZMZ010000138.1:0-7141 GCA_945788685.1 Thermodesulfovibrionia bacterium
CCCTGAATTCATTAAAAGAATTTGAAAGACGCATTGCCTCAACATAATCCAGAAAAGTAAAACAGTCTACAGCCTTTAGGTTGATAACAAAAATTTCAGACTCATCTGAACTGCCCATAAGGGTAGAACCTTCATA
This sequence comes from Thermodesulfovibrionia bacterium, assembly GCA_945788685.1. Taxonomy (GTDB): domain Bacteria; phylum Nitrospirota; class Thermodesulfovibrionia; order UBA6902; family UBA6902; genus CALZJD01. Next base: position 137 of record CALZMZ010000138.1, read on the forward strand.
GGGGACACTGAGAAACTCTCTGGAAATGAAATCTATTTTTTCTCCGGTATGCAATAAGGTGGAAGCATGTTGAAGAAGCCTGTCCAACTCTTCTTCAGACCATTTGCCGGAATTAATTATTTCTTCCATAACCGCATAATTGTAACATTTTAAAGGCAAAGAACCTCTGTGTTATGATAGCCCTATGAAAATTTATGATATTCATACGCATGGTATAGGAGGTTATCACACTAAAACAGATTCTGCGGATGAAATCCTTAAAATAGCTGATATTCATGGCTCACACGGGGTCTCAAATATTGTTCCTGCAATTTATCCTTCATCTGTCGAATCAATGAGGCAGCACATGGGTGCAGTAAAAAAAGCCATGGACATTCAAATGAGCTCCCGGGGAAATGCAGCCGATATCGATGGAATTTATCTTGAAGGACCCTTTCTTAACCCATCAAAATGCGGTGCCCTTGATGCATCATCTTTTCTTGCGCCTGATGAGTATCTGTTCAGGCAATTGATTGATGGTTATGAAGATATCATAAAGATAATTACCGTTGCACCTGAACTTGAAGGATCTGTTGAACTGATAAAAAAAATTTCAGACATGGGAATAATTGCAAGTATGGGACATTCTGATGCCACATATGCTCAGGCAGAAGCAGGATATAACGCCGGTGCAAAAGGCATCACTCATATTTTCAATGCAATGAGAGGAATCCATCACAGGGAACCGGGACTTGCAGGGTTTGGTTTAATTAATCAGGACATTTATATTGAGGTTATTGCAGATCAATTTCATCTTGACCCGAGGATTATTGACTTTATTTTTAATACCAAAAATGAGGACATGATTATTATCATATCTGATGCAGTCAAGGATTCCATGGTTGCTGACGATTCTGAAGGGATCAGGAATGACAGCAGTAAACTGATCGGCGGGGCCATCACAGTTACAGAAGCAAAAGACTATTTGCATCGAAATGGCCTACATAATAAAATTCTTCATAAAGCAATATCTGAAAATGCTGAAAAATACCTGCAGATACGATAGATTTCAATTTGTTATCCTGTGAGACCAACTGACAATTACTTTGTCATAATGGCATATATTTTGTCATTTTTTACATTATTGTTTCCAATAAATCCTTACAACTCCTTGATTAATATAAATTCCATTTTGGCAATAATATTGCTATAATAATTTATTATAAGATTTTATTTATACAATTGTGTTGCAAACGAATTGTCCTCATCAAGATTTAAGAAAAGCATGTCGATATAACCGGTAATTTTTTTATTGACATTTTTATTAGCATTAATAAAAATAAATAATTATCCTATTTTATATGTATAAGAAATCTGCTAATAGTGGCAGAGGAAGAGAGGCTATATTATGAAGATATTTAAAAGAAATTTTCTCTCTATATTGATTGTGATTGCTGCATCTCTCATGGCAAATCCCGTTGCTGTTTTGGCAGATAATGATATTGATTTGAAGACCGCTGCGTTTGAAGGACTTACAGAGACAGTAAGATCAATGATTGCGAAGGGTATAGATGTTAATTCAAAAGATTCCAGAGGGGAAACCGCATTAATGGCTGCCTCAATTATGGACCACACCGAAATCGTAAACACGTTGATTGCCAGCGGGGCTGATATTAATGCAAAGGATATAAACGGAGAAACAGCATTGATGGCAGCATCATTTGCCGGACAGACCGAAACGGTTAATATCCTTCTTTCCAATGGCGCAGATGTTAATATCAGGGATGCGAAAAACGAAACCGCTCTCATGGAAGCTGCATATGCCGGCCATTCCCAGATAGTCAAGACACTGTTATCCAGAAATGCTGACGTAAACATTCAGAACACCCAGAAAGAATCTGCTTTAATGTTTGCTGCACTGGCAGGTCATACAGACATAGTCAGGAGCCTTATTAAAAAGGGTGCTGATATCAATATTCAAAACTGCAAAGGCAGAACAGCCCTATCCTATGCAGCGCTCAGAGGCCAGATAGAAGCCACCAGGGTTTTAATTGCCGGTGGGGCTGATGTTAATATTAATGACCTTCAGAAGGAGACAGCTCTGATGGCAGCTTCATATGGCGGCCATACAGAAACAGTCAGCCTGCTTCTTAAAAACGGTGCAGATGTTAATGCTAGGGACTCTCTTGGCAGAACAGCTCTTTTATATGCGTCAGGCAAGAAACATGTTGAAGCAGAAAACCTGCTCATAGCAAATGGAGCGGATGTTAATATAAGCGACATTCTTGAGAAGTCTCCGACAATGCAGGCATCACTCGTGTGTGATCACATATAGGAAAGAAACTTTAAAGCTCCATTTCTTTTCTGAGCGTTTTTAGTAAGTCCAGACTGTTTTCAATCATCTCTATTTCATTCAGCTCCAGAATAACGCTTACATCCGGTTTAACCATAAGAAGTTCTCTAAGAGCTCTTAATTCCCTGCAATCCACCTTCAGCGGCCAATGATCAGTAATACCTCCGTGAAAACCGTTATTTCTATGAATGTGAACAAAACGGATCTTGTCAATAGTTGTTTTATCCAGTGCATGTACAAACCCAACCGAGTCCATTCCCGCAGATTCTACATGTCCGATATCAAGGGTAATATTTTCTGCAAAGTTGTCCCAGTACCACCGGATATCTGATGTATCTGTTCCATTCTCAAATGAAACCATTGTGAGCGATTGCAGTTCTTCAATGGCATTTCTGAAAATCTCTTCGTCCTCTCCGGACAACCTGCTTCCATCAGCTTTTTTTTCATCATGAAGAATAAGCGCAAGGTCAGCATGCTCCGCCATTTCCATGACATCATTTAACATCTCTTTATGCTGAATTGAATACCTGACCGGATGGACTACAAATGGAATTGATTTATCTCTGCATAACCGGGCGCATTCTCTCATTTCAGCAAGATGATTATTCATCCCCCTGTAAACAGAAATCTGCACTATCTCCGCATCCCACCTGCTAAACATTTTTTTCAGTGTCCATCCCGGGTTATATTCATAAGGATGTAATTCCCTGGATTATGCCAAATAAATGACTCAATTATGTAGTTAAATTACCATATTTCGTAATTTTGGGAATTTATGGAATGTATCTCAATTTACCCTGTTTAATCTGCATGAATAAAACTTTATGCAATTTCAATTGGTTACACCAATATATCTGTAAATATATAAATATTCCTTATAATGTTATTACAGGCACAGAATGTGCATATTGACTGAATAGAAATTATCTTAAGGAGATTTCGGAAAAACCCGAAATAATAAGTAGAAAGGAGGAAGGAATGGTCGACATCAATAATAAACAGGATTTATGCACTATATGTAAAAAAGAGTATACCTCCATAAACACCGAGGTTACTCCCGGCGTGAAAATTCATGTTTGCAATAATTGTCTGGAAACAGCTAAATGCAATTTTATCTGGATCTGCACGAGTTGCGGAAAAGTCTTTATGAGACCTAAAAAAATGGTTTTGGAAAGACTGACCAACTTTGAACTCAAGCAGGCTTATGCACAGTGTGAAGATATGCAGATAATTCAGGGTATCGATATATGCGTTGAATGTGATCCTGAAGGCATATTCAATTACATGGAAGCCCAGAAAACAGCAATGGAGTGTTAATCACACTGTACCAATAGTTGTTGGGACTTACAATTACAGTCACACGGATTATCAGATCATTACAGAATTGGATTTGAAAGGTAACCTGACCTGCGGTTTAATCACCTTCAAATTCGGTCAGGCAGAACACTTCATATCCTTTTTCCTTTAATTTCTTTTCCCCCCCAACATCCGGCAGATTAACAATAAAGGACATTTCAGCAACTTTTCCTCCAACCTTTTCTATAAGTGCTGCTGCTGCCAATGCAGTTCCGCCAGTTGCAAGAAGGTCATCAACAACAAGTACCTTTGCCCCTTCCTCAAAAGCGTCTTTATGCATCTCCACAGTGTCTGTGCCGTATTCAAGTTCATATTCATGCCTTACAACTTCCGCAGGAAGCTTACCTATTTTGCGTATTGGTATAAACCCCTTGCCAAGCGTATAAGAAAGAGCCCCGCCAATAATAAATCCCCTGGCTTCGATACCCACAATCACGTCAAAATCTATCCCGCTGCCGGTTAGATACCTTTGAGTCAGATTGTCTATGACCAGCCTGAATCCCACCGGGTCCTTGATCAGAGTTGTGATGTCCCTGAACATAATCCCTTTCTTGGGATGATCGGGTATGGTCCTGATTTTCGATTTGATCGGCATTATGTTACCTCCTTTTTATGTTTTTTGAACATTGCCTGTATAAGCATCGGTTTTCTTGTCATGCCCGAAGTTAGTAATCGGGCATCCAGAACTTAATAAAACAACTGGATTCCGGCTTAATGACTGCCGGAATGACAGATTGACAAATCAGCTCAACGTATATAATCTAACTAGCTGACACAGATATCCTCATATTTTTTAATCTTCGGAATTGTCTTTAAAAAGAGATTTATTACATTATCTGCATTTTTTTTCATAACAGCAACGATCATCTCCCATGTGACCGGTTCTTCCTCTTCATGCCAGCAGTCATAATCAGTTGACATGGCAACCGCAGCATAATGAATTTTCTTTTCTCTTGCAAGACATACTTCAGGGACTGTGCTCATGTTGATAACATCAGCATTCCAGCTCCTGAACATATGGCTCTCTGCCTTTGTTGAAAACCTGGGCCCCTCAATGGTTATGACAGTCCTGTCCCTGTGATACGTCAGATTCAATTCTTTTGCCGATGAAGACAGCAGGTCAATCAGGTTTGAGCAAAAGGGATCGGCCATGGCCGTATGCATAACTTCCTTTTCATCAAAAAAAGTTACAGCTCTTTTTCGGGTATGGTCTATAAACTGATTGGGGAAAACAAGATGTCCGGGAGCAATTTCCTCCCGGAGAGAGCCGACAGCGGTAGATGCAAGAATATGAGTGCATCCCTGCTCTTTCAGCGCCCATATGTTGGCCCTGAAATTTACGGCAGATGGATAAATGGAATGGTCCTTGCCATGACGGGCGATGATAGCAACATCAATTCCTTCTATGGCGCCACATGTCAGAACAGACGTTGGCTGGCCATAGGGAGTTTCAACAGAAATCTCTTTTGCGTCCTTTAAAATGTCCGGGTTGTCAAGACCGGACCCCCCGATAATACCGATTTTCACCATAGACTCCCCCTGTTGTTTAAATGTTATGTGAGAGGCTTTTGTCGCTTATGGAACAGTGATTAAACTTGAATATTATAAAATAATCTGGATGAATAACTCAAAAAAAAGACTGCCCTCACAGAGTCGAGCATCAAGGGTACTGTTCTAAAGACCATCTCAAAGGCCGATATAAATAATAAAATACAACTGTGTTTCCCCTCTGTCTGTAATCCCCTGTGCAACACCGATAGACGGAGTTATTCTGGCCTTATAACCGAGCACCATATCCATTCTTGCCTCTGCTCCGATCCCAACAGAAACATCATCAAGTTCAAAATCCCTGCCATTCCCCCACGCATTTCCTGCATCAGTAAAAAGCGCGAAATGAAGCCGGTCAAGAAAAACAGGCTTCGTATTCCATCCCCTGAAGATGTACCGCAGAGGAAACCGGTATTCCACTGTGGATTTAATAACATACTTTCCCCTGTCAAAGTTAGATGGGAAGCCTCTTAACGGAAATCTGTACTGCACATAAGGGGCCCCGCCTATGTAGAAGAGCCGCTGCAACGTCTGGTCTCCTTCAGAAAAAGCACCGCCGACATTCACGTAAAGCAAATGATTTGAAGATCGTCCCATGTATTCCTTGTAGTCAAAAATATACTCTCTATGATCAGGTCCTTTAATATAGTCCTTAAACAAAACGGAAATCTCTCTTCCATCTTCAAAACTTACAGACAACGGGTATTTGAAGGCCCCCCTGTAACTGAACCCTGCAAATATATGGTCTTTTCTTCCTTCATATATTTTGTATCTGTTAAATCTTCTTTCCCCAATGTCTGTCAGATTACTTACATTTTCAATATTAAGACCGGTTCTGACAGTATAATGTGATTTCAATGAGCTCATCGGCAGGGGATATCGGATCTCCAACCCTGCTCCGCTGCTCCTTTCGTAATATCCATCTCCGTCAGCAAAGATATCATCGTAATAAACCGGCCACGAATAAGCCCTCACCAGCAATGACGGTTTCCATCTGTCATACAGGTAATTAACATTAAAATATGTTCTGCCGCTTACTCCATGCCCTGCGCTCACAACGTATGTGTGATAGCCCAGCACATCACGGCCGGCAGTAAACGCACCCAGTATAACACCATCATCGTCATAGGATATTGTGGGTAACCAGAACCCGGGACGCAGAGTTTCTGCCGGATTATATTTTTTTATTTTATGATTCACATTTATTGACTTATTACCAAATACACCATGCTGCATACGTTCCTTTTGATCTTCCCATGATTTTTTTATATATGGTCCGATTTCTGCCGTCCACATGGAAGGAAGGTAGGGGATCTCAACTATGTCAAATCCACTGGCACTGTAATTTGAAAAATATATCCTGTCATGTGTCACTTCAGGATGAAAGGCCCCTCCGGGCAGATGCGTAATCTGCATGGCCTTCCTCTCTGACAGTGAATATGCATAGAGGTTATAAACTCCGGTTGTGTCTGAAGAGTAGATAATATGTCTGCCGTCATGAGACCAGGCCGGGAATATATTATTGTCGTCACTTATTAATAATGTTTCAAGAATATCTGTATCAGAATGAATAAGTTCTATTGATGTACTACCGTCACTGGCACGTCTTGAAAATACAATTGATTGACCATCCGGAGACCATCGAGGTGACGACAGGGCCGGACCATTATAATGTGTGATAATGTCGGTCCTGTTGTTTTCCAGTGTCAGAACAGCAATATTCTGACGGTCTGATTCTGTCTTTACAAAAACTATCCTGCTGCCATCAG
>CALZMZ010000138.1:7148-10421 GCA_945788685.1 Thermodesulfovibrionia bacterium
AGAGACATCAATGTGCTTAGCCCTTGCGTTTTTTGTGACCTGTTCCACCAGACCCGTATCTATATTAAATACAAAAATGTCCTGATAAAGGTTATACATATCCTTTTTTAAAGCCTGGGTAAAGAAAAGTCTGCGGCCGTCAGATGACCAGGACATACTGCGATCAGATGCCTTTCTGCGGAAACGGGATATCTCATCAAAATTATTAAGATCATATATAACTATTTCCTGATGATCATGAGGGTCCTGTCTGTTGACTGCCAGATATTGTCCCTGTGGTGAAACACGGGGATTAGTCATTCTCTCACCATTAACAGGTAATGTAAGAACTTCGGTGAAATCCAGTGTTTTTAACTGCTCAATTCTCTGCAGCTGTTCTGACTTCAGGCTCTTGACCACTTCACGGTAAAGATCAAAATAATTCATTCCTGTCATTTTTTTTGGCGGAGAGTTAAGGAAAAAAGGCATTCTGCCTGAATGGGCTGAGCTCAGTTTTCCGGGCAATTCCCTGCCATAGGTGTCTGTAATGTATTTTTCAATAAGCATTCCATAAATATAAGGAGTGCTTCCTGACGGCCAGTACGGCACATCACCGTTCAACTGGTCAATTCGGGGTACCTTATCTTCCAGGACAGCCATCCTGAAAATCATATCAACAAAAGAACTCCTGCCTCTTCCTGATGATGTATACTCTGTCTCAGCCCACGTGGCAATACCCTCTGTCCACCAGTCCGGAAGGAATATATTTGGCGGAGCGGTAAGAAGAAACAGGACCATGGACAGAGGGTCATTACCCGGTATGGTTTTACCGAATATTTTTCTTAACCCTGACGCATACCCTCTCACAGGATCTAATGTGAGTATATGGACATATTCATGTATCAGTACAAACTCAAGCCAGTCATCAGTGTTACTGATTGTCAGATCAGGAAAAGGGGGAACAGGATTTATGAAAATGATATTGAAAGGCAGGACAGTGGCAAGTCCGTTTGCAAAGTCAGTGTTATCGAGGAGTACTACCTGCGTTCTGTCCTCAGGAGTCCATCGGAAATTATCAGATAACTTCTCATGTATGTTTTCCAATATGTCTGCAGACCTGTATGCAGAGATCTCAAGCCCCTGATGAAAATGAATAGTAAAATGTTCTGTCTCAATTGTAGAAAATTTAAATGACGGATCTATATTGGCTGAGTAGCAGAGTAGTGGACTTAAAATGTAAAGAAATACCAGCAGTGAAATTACTTTAACAATACGTCTGTAATAAATTTTTTTTATCATATTCACAGTCTGTATGATATATTGATACTATGATTAAGACATTAACTCAGTTATTAAAAAGCCCTTTCGCGTTCTCAATACCGGTTATTTTTTCCTTTATATTGCCTGTACATGCAGAAATCACCCCAAATGTTAACACGATTATTGAGAAAATGGACAGGCTTTACAGAAGTGACACCAGCTACGGGTATGTAGAGATGATGATCGAAACCGAAAACTGGAAGCGCACGCTCAAAATGGATATATGGAGCGAAGGCCTGGAAAAAACCCTGATTTATATAAGAAGCCCCAGGAAAGATGCGGGCATCGCAACCCTCAGGAAAAAGACTGAGATGTGGAACTATTTTCCCAAGATTAACAAGGTAATAAAGGTCCCGCCATCAATGATGATGGGCTCCTGGATGGGATCGGATTTTACAAATGATGACATAGTCAAGGAAAGCTCCATGGTCAATGATTATCACGCCAGACTGACCATGCCTGATAATGCTGAACCGGATTATTATTACATTGAACTGATACCAAAAAAGGACATTCCCATTGTATGGGCAAAGATCATGCTTGTTGTTCGTAAACATGACTATATCCCTGTTGAAGAATCCTTCTTTGATGAAAAGGGACGTGAAATGCGGATAATGGAATTCACTGATATAAAACATTTCAGCGGAAGGGACATACCTTCCGTACTTATAATGAGACCTTTGAATAAGCCCGGGAAAAAAACTGTTATAAGGTACAGGGAACTGAATTTTGATATACAGTTGAAAGCTGATACATTTTCACTCAGGAATTTGCAGAAAAAGAGATAAGGGTTATGGGTTATAGGTTGTAGCTGCCTGATGGCAGGCAGGGATTCAAGTAATTAAAATATTGTTTATAGTTTTCACTAGAATCCTAGTATCCTCGAATCCTTGGACCCTTTAAATTTGACTTTTTATGATTTTACTTAGAATTGCTTTTAGAAATATCTTCCGCCATAAAAGACGCTCATTTCTCACCGGAATGATGATGGCCGGGGGATGTGCGCTGTTCGGACTGTTCTTTGGCATGGTGGACGGTACGTACGGAAATTTAATCGAAATGATCACCAGAAATCATACCGGCCATATTCAGGTGCATATGAATGATTATCTTGACAGGCCATCCATATACAAAACCCTGCAGGATCCTGAATCCATCGGAAACAAAGTTCAGTCCATATCATATGTTCAGTCCTGGGCACCCAGGATTTACACCCCTGCGCTTGCCTTTGCAGGCGAGAAAACCACTGGTGTGAAAATAATAGGCATTGATCCGGAAAGAGAGTCAGAGACAACGAGATTAAGAAAAAGAATAAGCACCGGAAAGTTTATAACAGATACTGCGGATAATGAAATAATTATTACCAGTGGTCTTGCAAAGGTCCTAAAGGTAGATCTGGGAGGAGAAATAGCACTCATATCCCAGGGCATGGACGGTTCCATAGCAAATGATCTTTTCACTGTGTCAGGCATAACAGGTGACGGGAGCAGTTCTTTTGGAGAATCAATCTGTTATATGCATATCGATACAGCCCGCGCATTTCTGTCAATGGGAAACAGCGCACACGAAATAGCGATAGTACTCACTGATCATATAAGAACAAAGTCAGCACGAGATCTCATTGATGCCGAACTTGATGAACCCGGGATATCAGTCGAGCCATGGCAGGTCGTTGAAGCTGCTTTTTACAGGGCAATGCAGGCTGATCTGAAAGGTAACCGTTATTCCATCGGTATCTTTACAATAATTATTGCTGTTGGTGTGCTGAATACAGTGCTCATGGTGTTACTTGAAAGAACAAGAGAATTTGGAGTCCTGAGGGCTCTGGGAACTAGGCCAGTTCAGATATTTCAGCTTATTTTATTTGAGACTGCCTTTCTTGCTGTCATTAGTATAATTCTCGGTACTATAGCAGGCATAATCGCAAACTGGTGGTTTATGGTCCATGGCATTACGTACCCGACACCCATTGAA
>CALZMZ010000139.1 GCA_945788685.1 Thermodesulfovibrionia bacterium
TATCAGCAAGATCGATCAACGGGGCATCTGTTCCTGCAGTCATTATTGGAGGGTTCCTTCCTGACCTGGATTTTCTGTTTATTTCTTCTGACTGGTTTAATACATATCATCATGTGACAACACATAATGTTTTTTACATAGCCATTGCTGCTTTTATTGCCTATGTAATTGCAGATAAACAGAATAAAATGATTATTGCGTCAAGTCTTTTTTTTGGAGGATTATTGCACCTGTTTGTCGATTCCTGCATGGACAATAATCCTGAAAATGGAATCGGAGTCACACTGCTGTGGCCGTTTTATGATGGACACTTCTCACCTTTTAACATCTTAACTGATTCCGGAGTGAAGGCAGGATGGGGAGAACCGCTTAAGATGATCAAACCCATGATGACCGTGGTCCTTTATGAATTACCCCTGTATATTGCAACTGCGATATTATTTTCAAGAAGTAAAAGTGTTAATCTTAATTAAATGTCTTCTGTTTATGAACTGTTATTGTTTTTTGTCATGCCCGAAGTCTGTAATCGGGCATCCAGATATCATTTAAAACACTGGATTCCCGCTCTAAAAACTGCGGGAATGACGGCTCAATGTTTGAGTTTATGGACAGAGCTTAATAAGAGTCAATGTATAAACACGGTTTGTATGACTGTCATTCCATCGACCCTTAATTGAACCACAGTTGAACCACTGTTTAACCATTGTTGATCCACCGATGAGCAATTGTTAAGCGACTGTTGAACAATGAGAGAGTTTTTCAGTATCCTTTTATGACACCTATGCACTCGAAGACTGAACCGTTATGAATTTAAAACGCCTGAAAAAAACTGCTCCGTTCAAGGTCCTGGAATTTTCAATTGTCTATTTAATTGTATCTGCATCTGGTTTCATACCTTTACGAATAATGAAAGTGATGAGCCATTTTTTTGGAGATGTACTGTTTTTCATATCTTCAAAGCGGCGTAATCTTGCAATAGACAATTTGAGCAGGGCCTTTGGCAATGAAAAAAGTGATAAGGAAATCAAATATATTGCCAGGGAAAGCTGCAGGCAGTTTTTTTTTACCTATCTGGAAATAATAAAATATCGACATCTGTTTAAGAATCCCGACGGGATGAACAGTTTCCGGCAAAAAACAAAAAATATTTATGAGCTATTTAAAAAGGCAAGAGAAATACATGATCAGTCAGGGGGATGCATCTTTGTTACTCCCCATCTCGGAAACTGGGAAGTCCTGCCTCACGTCAGTGCATACGTCGGTATTCCCCTTGCTGTCATAGCAAGACCTCTTGATAATGAGTACCTTGAAAAACTAATATATGCTGACCGCACATCGACCGGCCAGATTCTCATTCCCAGGAAGAACGCCCTGTCCAGCCTGCAGCAAACCCTTCGAAGCGGGAATTCCATCGGCATACTTCCTGACCAGAGCACGATGAAGGGAATTGTGATAGATTTTTTCGGAAGACCGGCAACAACTACACCGGTTCCTGCATTGCTTTCAATTAAATACAATAGACCCATCGTTGTAGTGGCATGCTGCCGCAAGAATGGACTTAATCAGTATGAAGGATTTGTCAGTGATCCGATCTCGCCCGGTAATTATGAAAACAAAAAGGAAGAGATATTCCGCATTTCAAAAGAAATGAACCTGCAAATGGAAAACATCATAAGATCATATCCTGAACAATATTTATGGATGCATAACAGATGGAAAACGTATAAAGGTAAGCGGGCAATATTTTCTGAAAGAAAATAGACTGTCTATAATCTTCTATTAAACTTCCCTCCGTCCATTCTGAATGAAAGGTTATTTGATAATGAAGTGTGTTATCATGTATGATTATTCCGGCTACATTCATCAAACCAATGAACATTCTAAGATTAACAGTCATCATCATTCTTCTGCTCATCCCGTCTGTATCGTTTGCAGATGACGATGCAAACAACGTTTTGCATTTTGGATATTCCATGGTCTTTGGTGTGTTCAGTGAGACCGTACTGCATTACAATTTTGATATGTCCACTCCCCCCAGGATTTTTTTTGCTACGGTAAGCGCCAGTGTTCCCGGATTGGTTAAGGAAGTATTGGATAGTTCAAATGATAATGGTAATTTTAACGGCTCTGACATGGCCTTTAATGTAGCGGGTGCATTTACAGGATCTCTGATTTCCAGTTATATAAACAATAAGATCAGTGTCGGTATGGGCAGCCGGCAGGACGGGGCTATAGTAAAGTTATCTTTTAAGTTTCAATGAAGTCTTTAACGTGTTGCGCTCCTCTAAGCCGATCATCTCCTCATTAAAGAAGAGAACATCAATGGCGGGAACCTGTTTAACGGTTTGTTCGCGTTGAATTAACAGTTTGAATAATGATATCTTAACTGGTGTCGAAAAAGGTCATGATAAGCGCAGGTGAGACCTCGGGTGAGATGTATGGTGCAATGCTCAGCAGGCAGCTTAAACAGAAATGGCCTGATGTGGAAATTTTCGGCATTGGTGGTCCCAGAATGCAAGAAGAAGGGGTAACCTTACTGGCGCCCATCTCGCATGTTCTCGGTATTTCTGAAGCATTCCGTCATCTCTTTGTTATCAAAAAAACACTTCATATAGCCAGTAAGGCACTTGTTGAGCAAACACCTGATGTCCTGGTCCTGATCGATTACCCTGACTTCAATATTTCCCTTGCAAAGAAAGCCAGGACTGCAGGCATTCCCGTTTTATACTATGTAAGTCCCCAGGTCTGGGCGTGGCGGAAAGGACGAATAAAGAAAATCGCTTTACTGGTCAATAAAATGGCAGTGCTGCTGCCTTTTGAAGTTGATGTTTACAGGAATACCGGACTTGAATGTGAATTTGTTGGCCACCCGGTTGCAGAACTGATAGATGATGAGCTGTCAGAGGAGCAGATAAAAAAAAGTATGGGAATTGATCCTGACAGAAGAGTTGTGACTGTTCTTCCCGGCAGCCGGCCAAATGAAATCAAAAAACATCAGTCAACAATTATTGAGGTGGCTGAAATGATTAAAAAAGAGATGCCTGATATTCAGGTTGTGGTGCCGCTTGTTTCAGGGACTGTTTTACATATTAATATGCCTGAAGACATTACAGTTGTATATGATCGTACAGTTGAAGCACTGGCCTGTTCTGATGCAACTGCCGTAGCTTCAGGTACAGCCACGCTTCAAACAGCTCTTATAGGTGTTCCCATGGTGGTTTTTTATAAAGTATCGCCGGTGACTTATTTCATTGGCAAATTACTGGTATCAGTGAAATTTATTTCCCTGGTAAATATCCTGTCCGGAAAAGAAGTTGTAAGGGAGCTCATTCAGCAGGATGCCAGTGCAGATAACATATATGCTGAACTGAAAAGGATCATTAATGATGAGCCATACAGAAAAAAAATGATAGCCGGGCTGGAAAATATAAAAGAGATCATGAAAGACAGAAAACCATCTGCCAGGGTCGCAGAAATAATTGGTGAAATGGCCAAATGGAAGAGCGGAAATAATGCTGCAACTATATAGCATACTGTCTGCATTGGCAGTACTGGTATACTCCCCATGGATTTTTTTTAAAAAAGGACCGGAAGACAGGGCAGCTTTTATCAGGGAGCGTTTTGGTTTGGCCAGTTACGACAGGACAGATATATGGGTCCATGTTGTGTCTGTTGGAGAAGTGATCGCCTGCCTGCCCTTTTTAAAGGGGCTGAAAAAGGAATATCCGGAAAAAAAAATTACCTTGTCCACAACCACGTATACCGGTCAGGGCATTGCCAGAAAAAACTTTCCCGAGGCTGATCGGATTATATATGTCCCTGTTGACACAGGTGTATGCGTGGGAAGAGTGGTCAGGGCAATGCAGCCTGAACTGTTTGTGACTGTTGAGACTGAACTCTGGCCTGCACTGACCAGTGCCCTGAAAAAGTCAGGATGCAAAATAATTGTGTTAAACGGACGGATTTCAGAGAAATCTTTTAAAGGATATAAGAAAATAAAGTTTTTTATGAAAGCCATGCTCGCTAATATTGACTTTTTCTATATGCAGAGTGATTCTGATTCTGAGAGGATAGAACTGCTGGGCGCAGCCAAAGAAAAAGTGTCTGTTATGGGAAATTTCAAGTTTGATATTAAGATGGACAGTTCTCCTCCGATCAAATGGATTGAACATATCAAGGGCAATATTTTTCTTGCAGCAAGTACTCATGAAGGTGA
>CALZMZ010000140.1 GCA_945788685.1 Thermodesulfovibrionia bacterium
AAAAGAAAGAGAGATAATTTTCTTCTGAAGCTGACCTGCGGAAGCAAGTGCTGCCGGTCGGGCAGAAGAATATCAAAAAGAGGGTTTCCAAAACGTAAAGGTACTTGCCGGCGGTGTTGAGGCATGGAAAAATGCCGGCTATATGGTGCTTTGATTCCCGAGAGATGCAAAAGATTCTGGGACTTGTATTCATTGCTGTAGGTGCATTCGGAATGGCTATATACATATCAAGAGGTGTGATGATCACATCAGATGAAAAAATAGCCATGCTCCTCGGATTCTTTATGATATTAATCGGTATCATCATTATATATGGCAGCCATAAGAAAAAGATGGACAGGGATCATAAGCTGAATAGAATAGATTAATGAATGAAAAAACGATTATTGATTTCAGCGCTGCTGATGAGCAGGACCGCTGGGAGATTATTAACGATGCTGTAATGGGAGGTGTGTCAGACAGTGGCATCTCAATAGTTGACAATAAAGCTGCCCTGTTTCAGGGAATTGTGTCTCTGGAAAATAACGGTGGTTTTGCCTCCATGCGGACTCATCCGGGGAAATTTGAACTCTCCGGATATTCAGGACTGATGATCCGGGTCAAAGGGGATGGAAAAGATTACCGACTCCGGTTAAGAACAGATAATGATTACGATGGTATTGCCTATCAGGTAGATTTTTCAACGGAACAGGATAATTGGACAACTGCACGCTTATCATTTGATACGTTCACCCCGGTATTTCGGGGTACGGTTATTAATGATGCGCCTCCACTGGATATAAACGCAATTTGCAGAATCGGATTTATGATTTCTGACAAACAGGAAGGTCCGTTTCAGCTCGAAATTGAGTGGATAAAGGCGTATTCCTGATTACCATTCATAAAAAATGGACGAAATCTCGGGATTAAAACAGACTATTGCTGATCTCTTTCTGGGACAAAACCTTGCTGTGCTCTCGTCCTATGGGAATAAGCAGCCCTATGCAAGCCTTGTGGCATTTGCAGCAACTGAGGACCTGAAACATATTATCTTTGCCACGACCCGTTCAACTCGCAAATATGCAAACCTTACTTCAGAGTCACAGGTGGCCCTGCTGATTGACAACAGGTCCAATGAAGAAAAAGACTTTTCATATGCCATTGCAGTGACTGCGCTTGGCATGACAGAAGAAGTCAGGGATTCGGAGAGAACATCATTTCTGAAATTGTACCTCAAAAAACATCCCCACCTTAAAGAATTCGTCTCTTCCCCTTCCTGCGCCCTGCTCAAAGTTACCGTTCAGAAGTATTATGTTGTGAACAGGTTTCAGAATGTGCAGGAACTTCACATACAATGAATTTCATAATTCCTTTATCCAGATTGCTTGAAGGTGACCGTGGCCGTGTCGGCGGTAAGGCCCATGCTCTGGCCGTTATGATGCAAAAGGAGATGGACGTTCCTGCAGCCATCGCCATTACCACTGATGCCTATAATACCTTTGTGACCGAAACAGGACTTGATACAAAGATCATGATGGAGCTCAACAGAAAAACCTATGATGATATACGATGGGAAGAACTATGGGACATATCCCTGAGGATAAGGAATATGTTTGCCAACACATCTCTTCCTGTAAAACTTCATGAAATCATAAAGGAATCTGTTGAGACATTTTTTTCCGGTAAATCAATAGTGGTGCGGTCTTCAGCTCCGGGAGAGGACACATCTGACACCTCATTTGCAGGGCTCCACGCATCGTATGTAAATATACAAGGGACTGAATCAGTCATCGAACATATTAAACTTGTTTGGGCATCCCTCTGGTCTGACGCATCGTTACTCTACCGCAAAGAACTGGGACTCGATGAGAAAAAAAGTTCCATGGCGGTTGTGGTCCAGGAAATCATCTCCGGAGAGGTATCAGGCATAGGCTTTGGTCAAAATCCGAATGATCCTGCACAGTGCGCCATTGAATCCGTATACGGCCTGAACCAGGGTCTGGTGGATGGGACCTTTGAACCGGATCGATGGATACTGAACAGAGATGACGGTAGGATTATTTCTCATGCTCAGGCTGACAGAAGCCATGCTCTCTACCCTTCTGACGAAGGAACAGAATCAGCTCCACTGCCTGCTGATCTGATAAGCAGACCGCCTCTCACTAATGAAAACGTTCATAAGGTATATGAGCTTGTCATGAAGGCTGAAGGCATTTTCGGTCTTCCCCAGGATGTAGAGTGGACGCTTAAAGACAATATTTTGTATGTGCTTCAGTCAAGGCCTATCACTACGATTTACAAAAACGATAAAGATGATAAGAGAGGATGGTATCTCAGCCTCACAAGAAGTATTGAAAACCTGAAGGCCCTGAAGCATAAAATCGAAGATGAATTGATACCTGTCCTTCAAAAGGAAACAGAAGAGATGGCGCAGGTGGACCTGTCCCTCCTGTCTGATGAGGAGATCCGGGATGAAACAGCACGCAGGAGATACATATTTGAAAAATGGAAAAACACCTATTGGGATCACTTCATCCCATTTGCACATGGAATGCGTATTTTCGGTATTGTATACAATGATACGGTCCACCCATCAGATCCATATGAATTTTTATCACTTCTCAGTTCCGGTGATATCATGAGTGTTAAGCGAAACAATATCCTTAATGAGATGGCTTTACAGGTTCGTGATAATAAGCGGCTTATTCATGATTTAAAAAAGGGTGATTATTCGAACACAGCGTTTAAAAGCCTGCTGGATCAGCTCATCGCATCTCATGGAGATCTTCTATGCAGGTCTAATCATTGTACAGAAGAAACACCGGACATCGTTAATATGGTTATTGAAATGGCATCCACTCCCGGAAAGCACAGTGACGCTCATCAGGAATCAAAAACCAGGGAGCAGGCTTTCCTGTCTCATTTTAGCGCTCACAAGAGAGAGGATGCGGCAGATATTTTGGATATTGGACGGGCAAGCTATAGAATGCGGGACGATGACAACATTTATATGGGAAGATTGAAGGCCCGTGTACTTGAAGCTGAGAAGGAGGTATCATATCGGTCCGGCACTGCAAAAAGGGGACCGTCCTCAGCCGGTCATTTTGATTCTCTTAGTCTGGCTGTTCATGAGCCTGAATCAGATGTTGTACCACAGGATCCAGAACAGGATTTTCGGTTGCAGAACCGCCAGATTACAGGACAGCCTGCCGGTCCCGGAATTGCTACCGGACCGGCCCGTGTCATAAAAAAATCATCAGACCTGATGAATTTCAAAAAAGACGAGGTCCTTGTCTGCGATTCGATTGATCCTAACATGACTTTTGTCGTACCTCTTGCCTGTGCTATTGTTGAGCGAAGGGGTGGTATGCTGATCCATGGTGCGATCATCGCCAGGGAATACGGGCTGCCCTGTGTTACAGGGATATCCAAAGCATCAGAAGTGATAAGGACCGGAGACAGGATTACTGTTGACGGTTATCTCGGCATTGTCATTATCGACGCTGAACCCCATGAGAAAGAGACTGGCCCGCATATTAAGAAGAGCATGTAGTTCTCACAGGATGCATTACACTGGATTCAGAAAGAATCATACGGATAGTTTTTAATAAAAAGAAGCAGCTCCTTGTCAGCGTGGGAAAGAAGTGATTTTTTTGAGTAAATTATTGTCAGGTCTCTTGTGAATCTGCCTTCCTTGAAGTTAACGGTCTTTAATCTTCCATCTTCAACTTCTTTTTTTACTGCCCACCGGGAAAGTATCGCTATCCCTGTACCCGCTTCGACTGCTGATTTAATTGATTCCGTGCTTCCCATTATAAGGGCAATATGAAGATCATTTATTTTAAGCCCATATTTTTCCAGAAAATTATCTATGTACTGCCTCGTGCCTGAGCCCTGTTCTCTCAGTATGAAGGGTTCCCTTGTGACCTCCAGTACGGAAACAGCCCTCTTCTTCGCAAGCATATGTTTCGGGTGGACAATCAGTGTCAGCTGGTCAGATATCAGTCTTTCGGTCTTTGTATTCCCCCTCGATGTCCTTCCCTCAACAATACCGAAATCAATAAAACCCGCATGCATAAGATCTTCGATACGTTCAGTATTGCCGACACGCAATTTGATTTTTATTTTAGGATGGATTTTCTTGAACTCCGTAATGATCTGAGGGAGTATATAGTTACCAAG
>CALZMZ010000141.1 GCA_945788685.1 Thermodesulfovibrionia bacterium
TCAAAGCGTGGCCTGGCAGACCATAGATAAACTTCCCTTCCCGGTCAATAATGAGGGTTGTCGGATAGACCCTTATGCCATAACTGCCGTAAACATCCCTTTCTAAATCAAGAAGAACCGGGAAATCAATATTGAGTTCGTTGATCTTAATTGGCAGGGCATCCTTTTTTTCTGAACCTGCACGTATGCCGATAAACTGTACATTTTTTTCTCCAAATTCAGCCTGGATAGTTTTTATTTCTTCAAGTGCCATGATGGAGCGTTTTTGATCTGTTCTGAAATAAATGAGAACTACTATTGAACCTTTAAAGTCATGTAATGAAACTGTTGGTCCCTCTACTGAAGGCAATGTGAATTCCGGGGCGGATTCACCGATTGTGACAGAAACAGCAAACGCTATATTACATAAAAATATGAAGTTCAGAAATAAACAGCTTGTAGTCAGAATTACACGAGATTTTTTCATAAATTGAGAATTAAAGACTTTCTTCATTTTAACATACTCAACTGAACAGGCTATGGAAGCTATTCTGTCAGAACATGTAATTTTGAGAGTATAAGCTCAGGAAGAGAATCTCTGTTCTGGAGGGTAACTTCTGTTATTTCTATATCATCCCTGTTTTTGACTGATTGAATGAAGTTATGACCTCCCATCGTAATTGTACCGATAATAATATTAGGTGAATCAAGGGCGTTGAGAGCAGCTTCTTTAAACATATCTGAAAAACACTCCATCTTCCCTATTTCATCCAGTATTATCACAATATTTTCGACAGGTACAATTGATGGCACAGCAATTGAGTCTATGTTATGGATACTGACCCCGTATCGTCTTATTTTAAAGTCAGACAAGATATCCTGGTGTGCAAGATGTCCTTCTTTGCCATCAAGTGTTTTCATCATAAATCCGACCCGCCTGTCTCCCTGTCTTTCTTCCTCTGTATAGAAACCTGCGGCAGGCAGAGTCAGTTTTGATATGACTTTCTTTATAACGGAGGTCTTTCCTGATGAAGGAGCTCCAGTAAGGAATATGTTTTTCTTAAGGGGCATATGCAATTTCACCTCTTCATTATTAATCATAGCAGAATGACATAAAAGCCTTTATACTAAGAATAAAAAAAAGGGGAGGAAATGAAAGCAATCTGGAAAGATAAGATACTGGCTGAAAGTGATGAAACTATAATTATCGAGGGCAATCATTACTTTCCACCCGGGTCAATTAAAGGAGAATCTTTTAAGGACAGTGACACGCATACGGCCTGCCCATGGAAAGGGGAAGCCAGTTACTATCACATTCATGTAAATGGAGAAATCAACAATGATGCAGCATGGTTTTATCCCGAACCAAAGGAGGCAGCTAAAGAAATCAGGAATTATGTAGCGTTCTGGAAGGGGGTGGAAGTTATTGATTGATAATGGTTTCCAACTGTTTTAATCAGTATTCTTACCTCGTACCTGTAAAATGTTTTGCAGAAAATATGTGTAAGTTTATTTCTCCCATGTATGCTTTTTTCATCTATTGCCGATGACTCTCTTTAATGGAGTCGGCATAGAAACGACTCATCTCTTCAATTAAGATTGTCAGCATTTGGGGACTTGGTGGATCAGCTTTGGCTCTGATATCATGCAGCTTGTACGTCTTGGTGTAGAGGGGGTAGATCTCATAAACATTATCTTCAATGATAAACGCATGATTAACATGACCGCCAATTACCAATGGACGCACGCCGGTCGGTTTGTCGAAAAGATTTCTCCCGCTACTGTAGTCCTGGATATCATTCGTACAGCCGAAGTACTCAGAGAGAATTGTCGGCGCAATATCACTATGGGATGTCACATACTCTATCTGTGACGGAGCTCGATGCGGCAGATGGATGACCAGCGGAACCATCGTTTGATATTTGGTAAAATTGCTGCCATGGCCCCAGTAATTAGCCCTGCTGTCATTTAATTCGTCTGAATGATCGGTAGAAATGGCAATAACTGTGTTTTCCATCTCTCCGAGCGAATCAAGCTCCTGAATGATCTCGCCTATAAGTCGATCAACGTAGTGAGTTGAGTTCATATAGTCATTACGATATTCTGTCGGGTCAGTCTCGTCTTCGGCAAACATCAAATTGATATCTCCGGCCGGAAGAAAAATTTTGTCCTCACTGGGATAGCTATAATGATGGTGGTTTGACTTGTAAAAAGCAAAAGCCATGTATGGATGTTGCTGGCTCTGTTGTTCACGTATAAACGAGACGACCTGCCGGGTCATGTCCTTGTCCCGTTCAACTACGGTCTGGCCGGCAAAAGATTCCTGTACGTCGATGCCGCGGAAAATGGCGTCCTTGATCTTGTGACGTTTGAAATTCGATTTGGCAAAGATTCCGAAAGTATAGTTGTTCTCTTTGAGAACATCAATGAAAAGGGGATTATCGATTCGGGCATTATTGGCTTTTACGGCAGGCCAGTAGGTTGCGTTAAGACCTGAGAAAAAGCCAAAAGTTCCGGCGACCGTAGAATTGCCCGTAGAAAAATGGTTGAGGAATACTGAGGATTTCTCAGACAGTTTATGGATGTTAGGCGTTACTGACTCATTCATCATATCGAAGCGCCAGCTTTCCAGGAAGATCATGACGATATTGGGTGGTTTCTGGTCGGGCGGGAGATTGCACTCGATATTGGAGAGGGGATAGTTAAGCGCACCCTGATGTTCGCCGGCTGTATTACCGGATTCGTTCTCACCGAGCGAAAAGTGTTGGCTGTACTTTTTTGCTCTTTTATGAGAAGTAGTCGGGTAATAGATGGGAAAGCGGGGTGTGAGACTTGTAATGCGTATATCGTTTTTTTCATATGCCACAGCGTGCGTGACCTGGCTGGCGCTAAAGGCAAGAACAGTAACCAGAGAAACTGTCCAGACAAGATATCTGGGTTTTTTGATTCGCCGTGCAAATTTGAAAAAGCTGACCTCAATAGCGATAAGTCCGAGCAGAAGCAGGAGTACATTTCTAAGCGTAGAAGGAGACAACCCAAAAGCCTGAAAATCATTCATAATCCATTCGAGCCAAAACAGGTCAATATGAATCCTGGTGATTTTGTAGGCCAGGCTGTCAATAATGATAAAGAAAACGAAAATAGTAATCACGGCCCCTATGGGATATATGGCCAGTCTCTTGAGAGGAAAGAAAAACAGGAATGCCAGCGAGATTACAACTAACAGAGGCAGGACGTAATAGCCTACAACCGTAGCGGTGAAGTAGAACCATGTCAAGGGAGTGAACTCGACAGACCTCATATTTTGCAGGAGCACGATGAATATCAGCGGTATGTTGAACACGAGGACGGTGATCAGCTGTCGATACAGAACGGCAGGTTTGAATCCGTTGAAATAAGATCGGAAACCAAACATTCACATACCCTCTTTGCTTACTGATATTTTTGGTATGATTGGTACAAACACAGTTGATGCCGCTTCTGAATCTCCATTAGTATTTTAAGTTCTTCTCCTGTTTCATTGCTAAAGGATTCGAGTAAGTTAAGTGATGAATAATGCGTCATGTGTTTTGAGTATGTTACCCATGACCTATTACCAACTACCGATCACCAACCCAACTATTAACTTATTGCAACTATTATGGAGTTGATCCGTATTTTAATTTAATGTTATGTGATTATTCAAGTAACAGAATTCAAAAATCACTTTTTTAAATATAAATATTTCTGATGACTCTTCTCATTAATGAGCGTATTTAAGAGGAAAATGCTTATGGGTTCTCTCAAGTCTTTCCTTGAATTCCCACTTATACCTGGCATCAACCTTCTCTGTGAATGGACTGTCTGCGCCGTGACATACCATGCAACCCTTCTCATCTTCTGAAGGGCGAATCAGTCCCAAAGCCTTGACATCAGCAAACTTATACTTTTTGTCTTTCTTCATTATTTTGACGTATTCGCTTCCCGGTCCGTGACAGCCTTCACACTGAACACCGGTCAGCTTCGGAGTCTCATCAAGGCTCGTAAAGCCTCCGGGCTTTCCATATCCTGTTGTGTGGCATTTCAGGCAATTGGGATCAGCAGTATAGTCTTTGCTGGAAGTCTTTTCCCATGCTTTATACTGCTTGAGATGGCATGCCTTACATTTTTTTGCTCCAATGTAATCGGCTGCATGAACGTCTGCAACGATCACAACTGAACATACCGCAATGAACACGAGCGCAAGTACAACAGTAAAAAATTTATTCACTTTCTCTCCCTCCTTATTTATTAACCCTCTTATGTATATTATTTTATCTTATTGTGTAACCTATTTTCTTTATGGAGTGATGGAGAATTGGAGAATTGATGTAATTGCATGTAATACGCAGTACTCCACTACTCCATTACTCCTTTCTCCATCACTCCATTATACCTGCGAGGTGATTTTATTGACTAATTACAGGGCCAGTTTTATGCGGTTTGAATAAGGGGAAGAATCAGTTAACAACATTGGACATACTGAAAAATATCATAAAAAAAAGCCAAAAAAAAGGAGCCCATGACAGGCTCCTTTTTCTGTTTATTCTTACATAAACTTACTGCTTATATTTCAGAGGAAAGTGCTCATGTGTATTTTCGAGTCTCTCCTTGAAAACCCATTTGTACTTTGCGTCAACTTTCTCAGTAAAGGGACTTTCGCCGCCATGGCATACC
>CALZMZ010000142.1 GCA_945788685.1 Thermodesulfovibrionia bacterium
CATTCGCTGGAGCTTTATCCAGCCCCTTGAACCACGGCTTTCTCAAATATCATTAAATATCCCCAGGCAGATGATATCTGATCTCCACCCGGCTGATATTGCTGACATCATCAGCAAAGTGCCTCACGAACAGGGTATTGTTTTTTTTAAAGGATTAGATCCGAATGTTGCTGCTGAAGCACTTCCTGAACTGGAGTCTGATATGCAAAAGGCGATCATTGAAAATATAGACAAGGATTATGCGAGTGATGTGGTTGAAAGAATGCCCCCTGATGAGGCTGCGGATCTGATAGCTGATCTGGAAACAGATAAAGCGCAAGAACTGCTTGAGTCAATAGAAAAAGAAGAAGCCGAGGATATTCAGGAACTGCTTGCCCACGAAGAAGACACGGCCGGTGGACTGATGACGAACGAGTTTATTGCATATCCTGCAGATTTAACTATCCAGGAGGCAATTGAAAAGTTCAAACTGGACGCCCCTGAAGTAGAATCTGTGTATTACATTTACATAGTTGACAAGGAAAAGCTTATCGGTGTTGCAACATTAAAGGACATGATACTTCACTCTTCTCACGTTACCTTATCAGACATAATGGAGACGAAACTGAAAACCGTTTCACCTGATATGAATCAGCAGGTTGTTGCAGAGACAATATCAAAATATAATCTTTATGCAATACCTGTTGTAGATGAGGACAATGATCTTTTAGGCATTATTACAAGTGATGACGTCATTGATCTCCTCCTTCCGCCTTCTTCAAGGAAAAAGAGGAGGAGCGTATGACGCTGAAAAAGCCCAAATCCCTGTGGAAAAACTTTCTCCTCTTTCTGGCAATCATTGGACCGGGCATTATCACTGCCTCCATTGACAATGACGCTTCAGGAATCACTACCTATTCTGTTGCAGGCGCCCGTTACGGGACCATGCTTCTGTGGACATTGATTCCCACCACCATTGCCCTCGTCGTTATTCAGGAGATGGTTGCACGCATGGGGGTGGTAACAGGCAAAGGGCTTTCAGACCTTATAAGGGAAAACTACGGCATTAAAGCAACGTTTTTTATGATGATCATTCTGCTCATTGCCAACTTCGGGACTACCGTTGCCGAGTTTGCAGGATGGGCCGCAAGCATGGAGATCTTTGGTCTAAGCAAGTATATCATGGTTCCGGTGGGGGCATTTCTGATATGGGTCCTTGTGACAAAAGGCAGTTACCGGGTGGTAGAAAGCGTACTGCTCGGTGCATGCCTGCTTTATTTTGGATATGTTTTCTCCGGCTTCATGGCAAAACCTGAATGGAGCAGGGTGCTTCACAGCACATTCGTCCCCAAAGTAAAAATTGAATCGGAATTTATCATGCTGAGCATCGCCATTATAGGAACAACAATCACTCCATGGATGCAGTTTTATCTTCAGTCATCAATTGCTGAAAAGGGTATTAAGAAAGAAGATTACAAGTACTCCAAACTTGATGTTATTTCCGGATGCTTCATAACGAACATTATCGCCTTTTTTATCATTGTTACATGCGCTACAACCCTGTTTCCCAACGGGATCAGGATACATGAGGCCCATGAAGCTGCATATGCGTTGACTCCTTTTGTAGGCCAGTACGCTTCAATATTTTTCGGAATCAGCCTGGCCAATGCTTCAATCCTTGGGGCAATCATTGTCCCGCTTGCAACAGCATATTATATTTGTGAGGCAATGGGTTGGGAAGCAGGCATAAACAAGACCTTTAAAGAGGCGCCGCAGTTTATGTGGATATATACGGCCCTCATAGTTATTGCATCATTGCTGGTACTGATTCCAAAAGCACCGCTGGTATTTTTGATGGTATTTTCATCTGTCCTTAATGGAATTCTTCTTCCCTTTGTACTTGTATTTGCCTTGTCTCTCGTGAATAATAAAAAGATTATGGGTGAGTATGTTAACTCAAAAGGGCACAACTATATTTCATGGGCAACAGTGATTACTTTAATAGTGCTGACAGTGATTCTGATAACAATAACGATAGCGCCTAATTTAATATAGTGGGAATAATATATACGTTAATAGTTAATTGTTATTTGTTTCTGGTTATTGGTATAAACTAGTAACCACTGAGAGATCGCAGTCGTTTTCTCTAATAACGAATAACTAATAACGATTAACAATTTAATAAAAGGAGAAAAGCCGTTATTCGTTATAAGTTATTGGTTTTGAGCGGAAAGACCTATTAGCTATGTGTGTTTTTTCTAATAACATATAACAATTAACAATTTTCAAAAAAATGGAGAACAATGGTTAAGACGATTGAACTTGTAAACGGAGTAGTAAAGATGCTGGACCAGACAAAGCTGCCCAGAGAAGTTGTTTATGTTGACTGCAGGGACTATCAGATGGTTGCCAAGGGGATTAAAGACCTCTGGATCAGGGGAGCACCGGCAATCGGGATCGCTGCATCCATGGGGATAGCCATAGGAGCAGCTGAGATCAAGGCACATACGTATGATGATTTCATAAAAGGTCTGGAACCGATATATCAGACCCTGCTGGCTACGCGGCCCACAGCGGTAAATATTCAATGGGCCGTTGACAGAACGAGAAAACTGCTTGAGGAAAGAAAAGCAGAGTCTGTTGATGCGCTCAAATCGTTCTTAACAGAAGAAGCAAACAGAGTACTTGAGCAGGACATCGAAATAAACAAAACCATCGGCAAATGGGGTTCTCAGTTTATCAGGGACGGTGATACCATAATCACCCACTGCAATGCAGGATCTCTTGCTACCGGCGGATACGGCACAGCTACCGGTCCGATACGGGCCGCTGTGGAGCAGGGCAAAAACATACAGGTCATTGCTGATGAAACAAGACCGGTGCTGCAGGGCTGTCGTCTTACATCATGGGAACTTATGGAGGACAACATCCCTGTCACCCTTATTACTGACAACACAGCAGGGGCCCTTCTTTATAAAGGGGAGATCAATCTTGCCATAGTCGGAACAGACAGGACTGTTGCAAACGGTGATGTTGCTAACAAGATCGGGACATACTCACTTGCCGTTCTTTGCAGGGAAAACAATGTCCCCTTTTATGTGGCCGCACCACTAAGCAGCATTGACTTCTCCATCCCTGCAGGGGATCTTATCCCTATTGAAGAGAGGGGACCTGAAGAAGTCACCAATATCTTTGGATGCCAGATAGCGCCTGAAGGGGTAAAGGTCAGGAATATCGCGTTTGATGTGACGCCTGCTAAATATGTAACGGGCATAATCACTGAGAAGGGCGTATTCAGACCTGAGGACCTGCATAAGCTCAATGAAGAGGGTGCTGATCTCGAGTCCATTATGATGAAAGCAGAATAAATAGTAGATAGTAGACAGTAGTCAGGAAACAGCAAAAAAAGCACATTGAAATTATGATTTGCAACTAATAACGAATAACATATAAAGATTAACAACATCATGGAACAAATGACTATTAATGAAATCTGGGAACATTACAAGGTTGACCTTGAACAGGCTGAAGCAAAGATCAATGACGCGCTGAAGACAGTTGCTCCTGCGATATCCATGGTCGGGAACCACCTTCTTTCCAGTGGTGGAAAACGTATCCGGCCCTTTCTTGCCATACTCAGTTCAAAGCTGTTCGGTGTCAACGGAGACAATGTCAGCACTCTTGCATGCAGTGTTGAATTCATCCATACTGCCTCCCTGATCCATGATGATGTAGTGGACGGTGCAAGTTTAAGAAGAGGAAAACCATCTGCACATTCTTTGTATGGAAATCAGCTTGTTGTTCTGGTTGGAGATTACCTGTATGCAAATGCCCTGCGCCTGGCCAACCTCCTGAAACGACAGCCCATAATGGATGCCCTTTGTAATGCCACCGCAAAGATGAGTGAAGGCGAGCTTGTACAGCTGAGCAAAAAGGGCAGCATCGACATGACCATAGATGATTACATGAAAATCATCCGCGGTAAGACAGCCATTCTGATGTCAGCCGCATGTAAAGGCGGTGCGCAAGGACCTTGAGGAAGGCAAAATCACCCTCCCCTTAATCTATCTTCTCCAGGATACAGGTACTGAAGAAACAGAAGAGATCGTGAAAATCTTAAAATCAGACACAATGACTGAGACCGATCTTGCGTATGTCCTTCACCTTTTTCACCAACATAACACCATAGAAAAATCATTCAATAAAGCCAAGGAACTGCTTAATGAAGCAAAGTCCGAGCTTGATCGTTTTGAAGATTCCATGGCAAAACAATCGCTTCTCACTATTGCCGACTATGTTGTAACGAGAAAGAAGTGAGAAGGCAGTAGTCAAAAGGCAGTAGTTAGTAGGCAGTAGGCAGGAGTTAGAAGTTGGTAGATAGTAGCAAGAATTAAGGATTACTGATTTTAATTAATGTTCCATAATTATAAATTTTGATTTTTTAATTTTTATTTTAATATCATGCATCCTCTTGTTAAACTGGTTAAAGACACAATCGAAACATATACCATGGACGGAAAAATAATTGATACACCCAGTCCCCTTCCTGATGAGATGGAAGAAAAAGCCGGAACATTTGTGTCGATCAAGAAAAAAGGTGAGCTAAGGGGATGCATAGGGACGTTTCAGCCGACCACCGACAATGTAGCTGATGAAGTTATTCAAAACGCCATAAGCGCAGCAACCAGGGACCCGAGGTTCCCGCCTGTACGTTCTGATGAGCTTGATGGACTTGATTATTCCGTTGATGTGCTTTCAGCGCCTGAAAAAGTACAGAGCAAAAAAGAACTGGACCCAAAGAAATATGGGATCATAGTTGTCAGTGGCAGCAGAAAGGGACTGCTTCTTCCGGACCTTGATGGCGTTGACACGGTTGATGATCAGATAAGTATCGCCTCTGCCAAAGCTGGCATATACATAGGTGATGATATTGAATTATTCCGCTTTGAAGTAAGGAGGTATAGATAACATGTCAGATAAAACCCCGCTTGAACGTGATATAGAAACCCGTGAACTTGTCAGAACCCCCGGAATAATCAAGTTGTTAATATTCATATTATTAACCGGGCTCTTTGTTATAACCATTTACTCCTTTGTTCTGAAACAGGAAATTGTAAAAAAAGACCAGGAAATCATGCTTATGCAGGAGAAATTTCAGAACGAAAAAACTCTGCTCATTCAGGAATTAAAGGAACTGAGAAACAGAATAAAATCCGAGGATAAGAATGGAGATCAAACTAATTAGTGTCTGTGTATAAAGTCAAACTTCAAGCTGTCATTCCCGCAGTCCTTAGGCGGGAATCCAGTTTTTTCAGTAAGTTCTGGATACCCGATTACTGACCTCGGGTATGACAAAAATAAAAAATGCAAATTTATGGGCAGACTCTAGTTAATCGTTATGCGTCATTAGTAATAAATTATACGTTTTAATGTGTTTTTATCTGCTTTCTCCTAACTACTCTCTCCTGACTACTAACTACTGTCTTTTGACTACTGCCTTCTTACTTCTTCCTCTTCCACGTCCCGCTCTTGCCGCCGCTTTTTTCCATCAGTTTAATATCTGATATTATCATGGCCCTGTCAACAGCCTTGCACATATCATAAATCGTAAGGGCCGCAACTGTCGCCGCAGTAAGGGCCTCCATCTCTACCCCGGTCTGGCCCCTGCATTTTGCCTTTGCCTCTATTTCAACTTTATTCTCTTTGTTATCGATTTTAAATTCAACAGAAACAGAGGTTATATTCAGTTG
>CALZMZ010000143.1 GCA_945788685.1 Thermodesulfovibrionia bacterium
TGTTTGACAGGTCGGTCATGGTTATTCCTGATGTACTTGCCAATGCAGGAGGAGTAGCAGGGAGTTATCTGGAGTGGATCCAGAACCTGAACAATGACTATTGGGAGCATGAAAGGGTGTTGGTTAAGCTGCAGAATATCATGATCTCTGCCTTTGATGAAGTATATGCCATATGTAAAGAAGAAACAACCCCGATGAGAAAGGCAGCATACAAAATCGCAATCAAAAGAATTCTTTCTGCTGAACGACTCAGGGGTAATCTGTAGATTTTAAAACCTGGTGTATTGAATCAGGAATATTGATAACTTTCTGATAAGATTAATCAAAAAAGCAGGGTAACGGGAGACCCTGCTTTTATCTTCATGAGTTAAGCATATCAGGCAATTTTCTTCTTTGGCTTTTTGCGTGCCTTCAGGCCTGTGATGTCTGACCTGTGTTTGATCTGGGTCAATACAGTGGTTACCCCTTGGCAGAACTGTTCAATTTCCGAGTCCATAAGATTCTTGTTCTTTGATCGTCTTGATTTGGCCATAATGTCCCTTTCGTTTGGTAATTGTCTTATATTATAACAGGTTAAAGTGAATAAATCATGAATATTTTACAATACAGCTTTTTTGAAGGTATTATGTAAAAAAGAGGATTGAGACTTATATAATACAGGCGAATTTGTGTAATTGAGTCGGTTCCCCTCTTTGGCGAAGTCGATACGACCTTTATGAGACCCGATTAGCCCATATAATTCAGACGGTCAGGGAGGTAAGCTTTAATAAAAGTTTTGTAATCCAGTAATCTTCTCCTAAAGCCGCTCCCAAAACTTTTATTAAAGCTTACCTCCCTGGCTTACATATTTATGAGTAATGAGGGCTAGGAAGGGCCTGCCTACCGGCAGGGTTTGGGGAGGCTTTTTTAAAAATAAACCAATTATTCGTCTACTTTTGCTTTACGGTTCTGGTAATATGCGTCACGGACTGCGGTATAGGGATCAACCGCTGCCCCTTTGAGGATGTCATAATCATTTAGATTAAATGAAAACCCGTTCATGCTCTCGTAGGTATAAATTCCAAGCGATAGTTCCTGAGGCTTGATATATCCGATAGGATAAAGGAACAGATCACCAAGCAGTCCAACAGAATCACGAATTGATGAGGGCCCCAGAAACGGAAGCATGAAATATGCTCCGTGACCCAGCTGATACTTTCCAAGAGTCTGACCGAAGTCTTCATCACTGCTTTCCAGCCCGTAATCAATCTTTGCTACATCAAGAAATCCCACCACTCCCAGGGTGGAATTAATGCCGAATCTGAGCAGCTCTGTTCCGGCTGATTTAAATTTCAACTGGAGCAGACTGTTTACAAAACGTATCGGCATGGAAATGTTAAGGAAGAAGTTGTTGATTACCGCCCTTACATCCGCATGTACAATTTTGGCATACCCTTTTGTGAGTGGCTGGGCCACAAGGAAATAAAACCGGTCATTGAATGTAAACATCGCCCTGTTCCATCCGTGTAAAGGGTCTTTAATCGTGGTGGGCACAGTCTCTTCTTCATCATCGAGCAGGAAAAGTTTGTCATCACTCATTTTTTCTGCAGCAGTCTCATTTTCCTGCTTCTCCGGACTGCT
Organism: Thermodesulfovibrionia bacterium; assembly: GCA_945788685.1. Classification (GTDB taxonomy): domain Bacteria; phylum Nitrospirota; class Thermodesulfovibrionia; order UBA6902; family UBA6902; genus CALZJD01. Next base: position 1,621 of record CALZMZ010000143.1, read on the forward strand.
CTGTTCAGTCTTCTCCTGATTCTGGAAGGTTAGATCTTCTTTTCCTGGAGGGGATGTTGATTTTCCGGTATGGGCACATCCTGTAATGCCTAAAAGCAGATTGATAAAGATAATGAGAAAGAGTGTAATGGGATGGTGCGTGATAGTTGACAATTATAATCCAGTCTGTTTATATTTTTCCGACCTTTTTTCTCATAACCTGCAGCAGTTCCTCAGGAGTCTGTGTAGAAAGAATTTCTCTGAACTGGGTCCGGTAATTTTTAATGAGACTGACACCTTCAATGATCACATCATATACTTTCCATTGTTCCTCTGTTTTTACCATTCTATAGTCCATGGGGATGTCCGCACTTTTGGTAACAAGTTTGCTCTGTACCTCGACCCGTGTGTCGGAAAGAGCCCGTTCTTTTATATAGACAGCTTTCTCATCGGAGTAATCCAGGATCTTGCTGATATAGGCATTTTCGAGCATTGCTCTCAGGAGCCGGATGAATTCCTGTTGCTGATCCGTGTCAAGCTTTGTCCAGTTTTTTCCGAGGGTGGCTTTTGACATTGCGGTAAAATCAAACATTATCCCGGCGATCTTGCGGATGTCTGCTTTTTTTGATTCTTCTGATGCATTGCCCTTCAGGACATTCATAACCCGGTCTACATGGGTTGTTACTGTATCCGTAGGATCACCTGCATATGTCTTTGCCGGGATCAACATGATACATAATATGACCATTACAAAAGATCTGATTTTCATTCATTCTCCTTTATGGCTGGTGACGGTTTGGATTCGACATCTCCGAAGGCATATTTGCCGATTATCTCCTGGAGGTCTATCGCAGATTCTGTTTCTATGATGCTGTCCCCGTGCTTCAGTTTTTCATCAGCACCCCCGGGATCCACCTGAACATACCTGTCTCCTATCAATCCGGAAGTCTTCACTGAAGCGATAGCGTCAGCATAAATCTCTACGCCTTTTTGTATTCTCAGTTCCACCACTGCTACCTGGTCTTTCTGGTCCATGGCAAGCTTCACGACCCGGCCTATTTCTATGCCGAACATCTCGACAGCATTGCCTGTTTTGAGTCCTGAAACAGACGTGAACCGGGCAGAAAGCGAGTAGCTGTCACGATTCATAATCGAAAGGTTACCGAGCTTGATTGTGATATATCCCAGGCAAACTATTCCTATAATTACAAAAATGCCGACAACGGTTTCCATTTTATACTTTTTCACTATGCAATTCCCTCCTGGTTTCACACCTGTACTGTGCTATGACGTTTTCAACTGCTTTTGCCCTGATTATAATCTTATCGATCTCTTCATCGGACCTGCTCTCTGTCACCCCGGCATGTACATTAATACCAAAACTGCATACCTCGCTTTTCTCCCCGCTTTTCTCCTCATCGGTCCTGCCCTGGCCGCTGCAGACCAGCACCTTCTTTAATCCCAGGGCAAAGTCGTCCAGCATTTTTTGCGCTTCTTCCATTTCCGTATAGGGAAGGATCGTTAAAATCTGGTCCCTGCTCTGCCTGGCTGAAAATCCGCCCTGGCCGTCCATGTGTGTATTGATATATTCACCAAGAGTCCTGAGACTCTGGTATGCCAGTTCACTGCCCAGGATCTGGCACAACAGCTCGAGCTCGAGTCTGAACAGAATTGCCGTAAAGGTCTTTTTCTTGTGCCTGCGCCTTAATATTGAATCATAGCGCATGCGGAAGGCCTGTTTTGAGAGCAATCCGGTCAGCTCGTCATGAAATCCTTCCAGACTGTGAAGAAATTCATCTATCATCGGATGTTCCAGTGCGATTGATTCCTCATATGATCCCTGAAATGCTATCTTTCCTTCCCACAGAAGAAGAATTCTGTCAGAAATGAAAAAAATATCCGGTATATCATGACTTATGAGCAACGCAGTAAAACCGAACTTCTTTCTGTACTGGGCTATCATGGTAAGTATGGAGTTCCGCCGAATCGGGTCCTGCCCTGTTGTAGGTTCATCAAAAAGCACGATTTCCGGATCTGTAACCAGGGCGCGTGCAAGGGCAACCCTTTTTTGCATGCCACCAGATAATTCAGCAGGAAAGCTGTGAACAACATCAAGGAGCTCCATCTGTTCTATCCTGTTCATAACCTGCGCACTGATCTCCTTCTTTCTCATTTTTGTGGTCTGTTGAAGGGGTAATGCAATATTTTCAAATACGGTCATGGAGTCAAAAAGAGCATTATGCTGAAACATGTAGCTTATTCTGCTTTTATAATCCGCAAGCTCTTTTTTATTCATTGCTTCAATAGGCCTTCCTTCAAACAAGATGCTTCCTGCATCAGGTGAAAGCAAACCGATAATATGTTTGAGCAGCACGCTCTTTCCGGTTCCGCTTTTCCCGATCAGGGTCGTTATCTGCCCTTTGTAAATCGTAAGGTTAGCTCCATTGAGAACGGTCCGGTCTCCAAAGCTCCTTCTTACATCTCGAAATTCAATTAACGGTGTTTCCATATACCTCTATATATAAAATGAAGTCACAATATAATCTGAAACAAGGATTAATACACAGGAAAGCACAACCGCTGTTGTGGTTGATATGCTCACACTGCGGGCACCTGAGCTCTCTTCACGCATATGCGTAAAATATCCCTGATAACAGCAGATCGTTGAAACAATGGCTCCGAAAATAAGGGACTTCACAATACCGCCGGTTATGTCAGACATTTCAAGACTGGACTGGATCCTGTGAAAATATGCACCAGAGTTTACACCGAGAAGCAGCACTCCTGTCACATAGCCGCCGAGTAAGCCGATCAGATTAAAAAATGCGGTCAACAGCGGAAAACTGATTATGGAAGCAGCTATTCTGGGGCTGACAAGATAGCGGAGAGGATTAATCCTCATGGTCTGTAATGCATCGATCTGCTCTGTAATGCGCTGAATACCTATCTCTGCAGTCATTGATGAACCTGCTCTTGCCGTCACCATAATGGCAGTCAGCACAGGCCCCAGTTCCCTGAACAATGATAAAGCGAGCACTGACCCCAGTAC
>CALZMZ010000144.1 GCA_945788685.1 Thermodesulfovibrionia bacterium
GGAAGGCTGTGCTCCAGAGGGCAGATGGAGTAGCTTTTATAGCTGATTCACAACTTGCAGAGGAAACCAATAATTTTGAAAGCTTTAAAAACCTTGAGTGTAATCTCGACTTTGTAGGGCTTGATATAGAGCAAATACCTTTGGTTGTACAATTCAACAAAAGGGACCTCCCCAACCTGATACCTGAAGCTGAAATGAAGAGCGCCTGGGAACCAACAGGAATACCGGTTTTCATGTCTTCGGCACTGCTGGGAAAGGGTGTTATAGAGACATTCAGCAGGCTTCTTGAGCTTACCTATGACAATATAGACAGGAGGCATATGCTATGGGAGAAACATGGTCTCGATAAATCAAAATTTGTCCGGCAATTAACAATGAAGTCAGATAATGAGCCTCTGTATGAAGGAATATGATACCTGATGGAATGCACACGTCACAGGAAGATCATATGACAACCGACCATATCATAGGTGAGGAAAAGAGTCTTAAGGAGATAATGAAAGACATTGATATTATCCCGCTTTTTCAGGGCGCTGTCACAGCAGGCGTTTCAGGAGTTATGCTAAAGGACTCATCTGGGGATGTCCTTTTTCAACATGGAATCAGCACTGAAGGAGATGGTCACTCTACTGATTTACCGGTAAAGTTTGAAGGGGAAGTATCCGGCAATCTGGTGATAACCGGAGACAGCAACAGAAAAGACCTGATTGAATCCATGGGGACGATAATTAATTATGCCCTGAAATTGATCCTGCAGAGCAGGTTTAAGTCGCTGCTTGCATCAGAGACTCATGAGACTGTGATCCGGCAATCATATGATGATTTGCTTGAAACTAACAGTAAGCTCAAGTTGTCAGAGAAAAAATATCGCGAACTTGCCGGCAGTCTTGAAACAAAGGTACATGTGCGTACAAATGAATTGAAAAAAGCCCATGCAAAGCTGTTACAGCAGGAGAAGATAGCATCTATTGGCCAGCTTGCAGCAGGAGTTGCCCATGAGATCAATAATCCCATGGGATTTATTGCCAGCAATATAAACTCACTTAAACAGTATGTATCAAAAATAAAAGACATGCTGATCTTTTATCGCAGGGCTTTTGACAAACAGATAGTGACCAATGAGGACAGAGAGTTGTCACAGGAAAAATGGGAAAAGGCCAAACTTGATTTTATCCTGGAAGATGTTGATGAATGATGAACTGGTGAGGGAAAGCCTTGATGGTGCTGAAAGGGTGAAAAAAATCGTTTCTGATCTGAAAGGGTTTTCACATATTGATGATGTTGCCGGGGCAGAGATAAATATTAATGATGAGATGGACAGAACATTGAATGTGCTTTCCCATGAAACGCCTTCTGATGCTGAAATAATAAGGGACTACGGGGAACTGCCGATGATTGAATGCAATGCGGCCCAGATCTGCCAGATCTTTTTCAATATAATTTTGAATGCCTTTCAGGCAAAGCAGCAGGGACTGGAGTTTAGAATCAGGACCAGTCACTCAGAAAACCTGATTAGAATTGATTTTGCCGATAACGGACCGGGAATGCCTGATATCATTAAAAACCGTATTTTCGAGCCCTTTTTCACGACCAAGGAAGTTGGAATGGGTACGGGTATGGGATTAAATGTGGCCTATGAAACCGTAGTTTCCTATGGAGGTACCATTGAAGTGAAGAGCGAAACCGGAAAGGGGACTGTTTTCAGTCTTACGCTTCCTGTGGTGCAGGGGATGAGTTCATGACCAAATATGCGTCTCTATTTAAGAATTCGGCATCAGATGGCACCATGAGCAGTCACGACCCTGACAGCCTGAATGATAGGAGCGCTGGAAAGAAAGAGCGTTTTACCCTGCTTATTGTTGATGATGAAGAGGCAGTAATAAAGTCGCTTCAAAGGGTCTTTCTTGAGGAAAACTACGATATAGTGGCTGCAGGAACAACTGATGAAGCGCTTGAAATAATAAGCAGCAGGAAAATTCACCTGATCATTTCGGATTACAGGATGCCGGGAAAATCAGGGGCCTATCTGTTAAAAGAAGTAAAAAATAAATGGCCCGAAACGATCAGGATCATGCTTACGGGCAATGCAGATATTAACTCAATAATGGGGGCTGTTAATGATGGGGCAGTATATAAATTCATAACCAAACCATGGAACGATGAGGACCTCAGGCTTACGGTAAGCCTTGCCCTTCAGCAGTACAGCCTGATTCAGGAGAACAGGCAGCTAAAAGAAGTTACAAAGAAGCAGGAAAAAAAGATCAAAAAATTTTCTGCCACGACCGGTGACAGCAGAGGTGCCATGGGTAATATTCTTGTAAAATCCGGTGTCATAAAGCCGGATGACCTTGATATGGTCAAGAAGGAAAAAACCGGCAATGAGTTTTTAAGTGAGACCCTGGTAAGAATGGGTATTACTTCAGAATCGAAAATCCTGAAGGCAATGCAGGCCCACCTTAATATCGAATATATTGACCTTGATGAGTCAGGAGTCAATCCAAATATCATCAAGTTTCTGCCAAGAGATTTTTGCGAACGCGGCCGTCTTATTCCTATAGCCATAGATGACAAACACATTAATGTTGCCATGGCAGATCCCTCTGATATATTTATGTGTGACAACATAACATTCATGACAGGACTCAAAGTCATTACTACAGTAGCGTCCTGCAGTAAAATTTTAGACCATATCAAGAAGGCCTATGGTGAAAATGACTTTGACTTGCCCGAAGATGTAGACGATTTAACCGAATTTGATCCATTTGATGAAATTGACATCGTTATTGATGAAGAATCTGATATTAATGTGGCCGAACTGCTCAACAATTCAGAAGTCCCCCCCATTATAAGGATTGTCAACGCCATAATATCCGAAGCCATTCGATACAAGGCGAGCGACATACATATAGAGCCGAAAACAAAGGCTACTATTGTGAGATTCAGAATCGACGGCATGCTTCATACCAAGATGAAGATTCCGCCTGATTTTCATCTTGCCACTATATCAAGAATAAAAATTCTCGCAAAGATGGATATTTCCGAGAGAAGAAAACCACAGGACGGAAGAATCACGGTCAAGTCCAGTACACGGGTAGTGGATTTGCGGGTATCTTCGCTGCCGACCATTAATGGTGAAAAAGTGGTTATGAGAATACTCGATAAAACATCTGCGGTCAAAAACCTTGATGAACTGGGAGTATTGGACGATGACCTGCCGCGTATATTTAATGTCCTGAAAAGACCCCAGGGAATTATTATCTCAACCGGACCAACAGGAAGCGGCAAGACAACAATGCTCTATTCGATATTAAGCGAAATGATGCAGAGCACAAAAAACTTCGAGACCATCGAAGACCCGGTAGAGTACTTTCTTGAGGGAGCCAACCAGGTATTTGTTCATGATAAAATCGGTCTTTCGTTTGCGTCTGTCCTGCGGTCTACTCTAAGGCAGGACCCTGATGTCATTCTCGTCGGGGAAATCAGGGACTATGAAACTGCTGATGTGGCCTTTAAAGCTGCCTTAACAGGTCATATGGTGCTCTCTACACTTCACACTAACAACTCGATTGCTTCCATAACAAGACTTATCGATATGGGTGTGAAACCTTATCTTATTTCATCAGCAATTGAAGGGATAATGGCACAGCGGCTTGTAAGAAAGCTCTGTAAATATTGCAAGGTCGAGGTATCTCCTGATAAAGATCTCCTGAAGCTGCTGAAAATAAGTGAAGAAGCGGCAGGTGATGTGGCCCATGCTGCAGAAGGATGCAGCAGATGTAATAACACTGGTTATCTGGGACGGACTGGTGTATATGAGATATTTGTTATGAATGATGATTTCAGACATTTCATAAGCAGTCATTATAAAGAGGGAGAGCTCATGCATATGGCCCGGACAAGCGGCATGAGAACATTACTTGAAGACGGGATAGAAAAAGTGAGGCTCGGCCATACATCACTGGAAGAGCTGTTAAGGGTCCTTGGACCTCAGACAAAACATGAACGTCAGTGTCCGGAATGCATGAAAATGATCGACGCAAAGTTTATTTTCTGTCCGTACTGCGGTACGTTTAAACAGAATTTCTGTAGAAAATGCATGATTCCGCTTGAAAAGGACTGGAAAATATGTCCTACCTGTGGATTGCAGCAATATGATAATGAAAGGAGTGATAAAGATGAGAGATTCCATTCTTTTAGTTGATGATGAGCAGGGCGTTATATCAGCGCTCAAAAGGGCTTTATTGGATGAGTCCTATGAAATTTTTACGGCAAATAGCGGGACAGCGGGTCTCAATATCATGAATGATAACAGGATTAAGCTGGTAATATCAGATGAAAAAATGCCGGGCATGTCCGGCACTGAATTTCTGACAACCGTTAAGAACCTTTTCCCCAGTTCAATAAGAATCATGCTGACAGGACATGCCAATATACAGTCAGCCATGAGGGCCGTAAATAGCGGTGAAATTTACAGGTTCTTTGCAAAACCCTGGGATGACCTGGAGATAAAGCTATCGATCAAGTCTGCAATTGACAAGTTTAATCTTGAAGAGGAAAACCGGAGGCTTCTGAAGACCGTTAAACGCCAGGCTGGTGAATTAAAAGACCTGGAGGTGAAACATCCCGGTATTACCAGTCTTGACATGGATGAACTCGGCAATGTTATTTTGCAGGACATCCCTGACTCTGATAAAGACATTTCAGATATCCTGACCGACATAATCTCAGAATCAAATTATAATAAATAGTGTTGATTGCATAGTTTTTGCGGGAAGTTATATTCCCGTATCGTAGCAAGTAACTTCCGGCATAAGATAGTATCCCGGCTCAATCTTTCCAGAACCAATTCATCGCTATCCCTTTCATAGTCTCTGTCAGTCCATTAATTGACATTAATAATTTTTTTAAGTTATTATTTTCATTGCATTTGGGCCTATAGCTCAGTTGGTTAGAGCGCACGCCTGATAAGCGTGAGGTCGGTAGTTCAAATC
>CALZMZ010000145.1 GCA_945788685.1 Thermodesulfovibrionia bacterium
GCTCAAACCGGGTCTGCTCGGAACGCTCATAGGCTTACTATTAACTTTTACGGCAGGGTGGTGGTGGTGGAACATTATCGGGCTTAACTAACAGTTTGTTATTAAGAAACGGTCCCTGATGAAGTCATTAAAGAGAGCATTTGAAAGGAGATGATCAATGGAATTACACAGGCAGCAATGTCAGAACTGCAGGTCATATAATATGAGGAACCTCCTCGTGCGCAATCCGGGAGAACCGCAAAAGGTATATGTGCGTTGCGTTGATTGCCGTGAGTTTGTTGCACTATATACTCTGAGTGATTATTACCATCACGGAAAGGGAATTGAATCATATCTTAAATCGCACGGGTCCGGCGAAGTAGAAAGCGGTCGTGATATGCTGGCTGATTTTAAAGCGGTCCAGGAAACTGCTGTGGAGGGGTTTGAGAATGCTATTGAACAACTTAAAAAAGAAGAAAAAGATGCTTGACGTTCCCGGGAGTCAATACCGAAGATGAAAAGAGTCATCCCCCATATATCGAGGTTCAACCTCGATATCTATTGACTATCATCAGCTTATTTTTCATAATATCGAAAAAATCACGACAAATGTTCTTTTTTTAAGTAATACATAAGGATATGGTTAATGAACAAATTTCTTACTCTTGCATTTGACGTATATGGAACGCTGATACACACTCATGGTGTTATCGTTGCGCTGGAGAAATATGTTGGTGACAAGGCTGCCGGGTTTTCCCGAATCTGGAGAGAAAAACAGCTTGAATACTCCTTTCGCCGCGGGCTCATGAAAAAATACGAAACGTTTGCCGTTTGTACAGGCAATGCCCTTGATTATACCTGTGATTATCTTAAAGCCCCGCTATCCCAAAAGCAGAAAAATGATTTGCTTGAAATATACCGGGTCCTTCCTGCTTTTGAAGACGTTAAACAAGGCCTCATCAGTTCACAGGAAGCCGGTTTCAGGCTGTTTGCTTTTTCCAATGGAAGCGCTGATGCTATTGAAATGCTGTTGACCAATGCAGGCATCAGAGATTATTTTCTTGATGTGGTCAGTGTAGGTGAGATCAAATCGTTCAAACCCGATCCTGATGTATATAATCATTTTCTGAAAAGAGCCGGCTCTGATGGCGCTGATTCATGGATGATATCCGGCAATCCCTTTGATGTCATAGGGGCGGTTTCAGCAGGTATGCGGGCAGCCTGGATCAAACGGTCGCCTGATGCCATATTTGATCCATGGGGGATTGAACCGGCTATTACGGTAAGCAGCCTTTCTGAGCTTGCCGGTCAGATTAGCAAACATTTAATTGAACACCCCGGATGAAATGTACAATGTTAAAGCGCTAACCTGCCTGCCGGTAGGCAAGGTGCCAATTGAATATTGCATCACTTCTGTCCAAAGCAAAAATATAAATGACAACGCCGTTAGTTCAATGTCTCTGACTTGAACCAGCATCATCAGCACAGCATTGATTTCGATAAGAAATAACTGCTCTCATACTGCATAATAAATAACTCTCAAAATCAAATATGCTATGACTAATTCCCTGGAATACATAAACGATTTCCTGTATTTTGTTTTCTTGCCCTATGAAAGCAAAGGGGATGACACCATACTTTATTGTTCAGGCGTCAACCTGGACCGTTTCCTTCCTATTACAAAAGGAAGACACCGTCCCCTGGCAAACCCTGCAAGGAGAGGCCTGCAACTTGCCAACCTTGGCGTAAGGGCGCTGGCGCTTGAAAAAGATGCAGTTCCAAAGGCCCTTAAAAGCAACGACTGCGCAGAGATTGTTCCGAAAAGCAACGGGTGGTACAGAGATAAGTTATTAATAGAAAATATATCTGACTCATTACCCGGGGATATTCTTAACTATGTTATCCTGAATTTACTTGGCAGAGTCATGAACTCATGTCAGTTACATGAAACTCTTCCTGATAAGCTGCCAAACCCGGAAGAGCTTCTATTATATCTTGAGTCTCTTTGTGATAAATACGGGGAGTGAGATGAATTGATTATTAGAACAGAGAAGACCGAAGACATTGACAGGATAGGAGAGATCAACATTAAAGCCTTTGGTGCTGAGTCAGAAGCTGACCTTGTTAATGCTCTAAGGAAGTCAGGCATTCCTCTGATATCATTAGTGGCCGAAGAGGACAAAACGGTCATCGGACATATCATGTTCAGTCCTGTTACTATTGATAACAGTTGTCCAGACATATCTGTATCAGGTCTGGCCCCGATGGCAGTATTACCTGACTTTCAGAGAAAAGGTATTGGCTCCCTGCTTGTCAAAGAAGGACTGAAACAATGTGAACAGGCAGGGTACTCTGCAGTTGTGGTCCTTGGCCATCCTGAGTACTATCCCAGATTCGGTTTTGTTCCTTCTGTAACATACAATATAAAATCTGAATATGATGTTCCTGAGGATGTATTCATGATTATGGAATTAACAGCAGGCTCCTTAACGGACTGTCACGGCACAGTAAAGTATCATAAGTGTTTTATGCAGTTGTGATTATGCAGGTTAAAGGAATTTCCTAATTCAGGTGAGGGCAAGGCACCGCCTTGCCCCTACATTTCAAAATCTCTCCTATTTAATAATTCTATTCACATAGTTAACAATAATGATAAAATGGGGTTATGGAAACAAGGTCAAAAGCGCTTCAGGCAAACATTGATGAATTCAGCGTTGATGTAGAGATCGACCCAAAATACAGGCCCATACAGGAAGTAATGGCCAAATATGAGGGTCTGCAAAAGGTACTTAATACCTTTCTGGAAGAGCTCTGCCATCCCAGGAAAAACTGGCAGTTTATTACAGGAGAAGCCAGGACTTTTTCACTGGGATATTTTTATGATTTAAAGACCCATCCCCGTGGAGCTGAAGCACTCAGGCTTTATATAGAAATTGCACTTGAAGCAATTAATAATGCAAGGTCTGTTGAAGTTAAAACCGATGCCTTCAGCAACCTCTACCTTCTTCTTCAAAAATTTATCAAGGAAAGCGGTCCTGACATGGACAGGTTTTTACCCGGGATCAATAAGGCATTTACATTCATATTAGAACTGGATAAAGACATTTTTGAACATATAGCAAAAAGTTATTATCAACTCGATCGACTTGCAGCCTCTTTTATAAAAAACACCGGAGAAGAATCGAATTTCAGTTCAATAAACTCTCTCATGACAAGATATTATAGTTATACCTATAATTACTGGCTTACTGAGAATGATCCATTACAATGGTTAAAGCAGGAGACCGGACAGTCCATATCTGAGCATGTATCAGGATTATTTCAGCCTCTCTCCCATGATCATTTAAAAAAATGCAGTTCAAGGCTGAATGAGATTTCAGTTAATGAAAACATCTTATCTGTTCAATGTCTTAAAGAACTTCTGGAGCTTCCGGGGTACGGTAGCATAGTTGACCTCTATAAAAAAATGCCGGAGCAAATATACGAAGCAATTGATAATGAAAAGCTCAGGCATCAGTTCAAGCTTATATTTCTCTTTCATTCAATGAACATCTCCGGACTTTCAAGCATTCACGAGGACACCCTGAGGGAGATCAACAATATGATCTCACGGGTCATAGAAAATGAAGATCCAAAGCATGCAGAAAAGCTGATAGAAAAACTATTTGGTGTCCTCCATGACAGAGCAGACACCTATCCTGATACAGTCCTTAAGACAGTGCTTAATACCGGAAAGGGCGTGTACCTGACTGATGAAAGCGACCTCGTTAATTTTTTTAATCAGCAGGTGGTCAGGCTTGGCTTTCAGACCCCTGATTTCAGTGGAATC
>CALZMZ010000146.1 GCA_945788685.1 Thermodesulfovibrionia bacterium
GTTGAGCGGCAGGACTTTGTAAAGCTTGGCAGCAGCGCTGACAAGGTAATTTCCGAGGCACCCTGTCCGGTCTTCTTTGTCTCCTCCAGGCAAATAAAGGACATCCGGCTGCCCAAATCCACCCGTTTACGGAAAAAAAAGCATAAAAAGGGTCATACGTGACATGCTCTTAATAACGAGGTTTCTGCTGAATATTATTTCTGCTCAACGGCACTGGTGCCGTATATTATTGAGCCGACAAATAAAGTAAAGGAATAAATAATTAACGCCGTGAAGCTGTTTATGTGAAAATCTGATACAATTTCTCGTAGTCAAAATTTATTATTTTATAAATAGATGGAAACAACTATCTGGATCGGCATAGTATTCTGTTTATCCCAGTCCGCAATGTTCTCGGGGCTCAATCTGGCTTTTTTCAGTATTTCAAGGCTTAGACTCGAGATTGAAGCTGAGGCAGAAAACCGTAAGGCTCAGAAAGTGCTCGACCTTCGTAAAGACTCAAACTTTATGCTTACGACTGTCCTCTGGGGGAATGTGAGCGTAAATGTTCTTCTGGCTTTGCTGTCTGATTCAGTAATGACCGGTGTAGGAGCATTTTTTTTCTCAACCCTTGTTATTACCTTTTTCGGTGAAATAACACCGCAGGCATATTTTTCCAGACATGCATTGAAAATGGCCTCCCTGCTTCTTCCGGTTTTCAAACTGTATCAGATTGTTCTCTATCCACTGGCAAAGCCGTCAGCCATGATGCTTGATAAATGGCTGGGAGAGGAAGGTATACAATATTTTCGGGAACGTGATTTGCGGGAGGTTATAAAAAAACATATTGAAGCCAGTGAGGCCGATATCGACCGCATTGAAGGGCTTGGAGCACTGAACTTCCTCGCAATCGATGACATGGTAATCAGTCATGAAGGTGAGCCTGTTGACCCGAAGAGTATCATCAGTCTTCCTCTTGAGCGTAACTTTCCTGTATTCCCTGCATTTGAGCGAAACGCATCAGATCCCTTTATCAATAAAATTCATGCTTCAGGCAAAAAATGGGTCATTATTACTGATGAATCAGAAGAACCGCAGCTTGTGCTTGATTCAGATGGTTTTCTCCGGGCAGCGCTCATTGATGAAAAGCCCTTTCAGCCGTATGCATTCTGCCATCGGCCGATTATCGTAAAGGAGCCTTTCACAAAGCTCGGCAATGTTATCTGGAGATTACAGGTAAGGCCGGAGACTGCAGAAGATGACGTTATTGACAATGACGTTGTCCTTATATGGAGTGATGAAAAAAAAGTCATTATCACAGGGGCTGATATTCTGGGCAGGCTTTTGCGCGGGATTGTGACACGCACAAGAAAATGATATCATAATTTCATCATGGAAAAGAGGCGGTCAAAGAGAACAATTTTTAATCTGGAAGCAACGCTTGTCTCACGAAGCCTGAACTTTAAAGGCATAATACAGGATTTTGCCGATGATGGAATTTGTATTCATATACATGAAGAACAGCATATGTGTCAGCTTCTTCATGGCATGTTGTTTGAAGTAGAATTTGTGCTGCATTCAGGTGAAAAAATCGATCTCCAGTGTGAAGTAATAAGGACATACAAAAAAACTGATAACACCTTTGAAGATATAGTAGGCATGAAAATTATAGACCAGCCCCCGGAGTACAGAGAATTCTTAAAAACCCTTCATTAATGAAGCATGGGATGAGCTCAAAGCAGCAGATCTCGTGATTAATGATATGTATCATGTAAACTTATTTTAATGTTTGCATTTTAAAAGAAAGGAAAATGCCATGAAAAATGTATATAAACCATTTTTTGTATGTGTCGTATCAATAGCACTGATGATCGCATGTACTTCTTCAGAGCAGACTGCAGCAGTCGGGGGAGAAGCGCAAAAAGAGGCTGTCGGGACGGTGACATCCGCCGGGCAGGTAAAAGAGCAGGCCACAGAGACAGCGTCTGTAGGGAAAGAACTGTTCAAGGAGCATTGTGCCATGTGTCATCATAATGGCGGGAACAGCCTGAAACCTGAAAAAACCCTGCATAAGAAAGTACGTGAGAAGAACGGGATAAAAAGCGCAGAGGATATCATCAAAATAATGAGAGACCCGGGGCCCGGTATGAGCGCGTTTGACGAAAAAGAGATTCCTGAAAAGGACGCAAAAGAAATAGCGGAATATATACTGAAAACATATTAATCCTTATGCATTTTTTCTGCTGCGAATAGACATTACTTTTTGTTTCACTCGTTCTTTCTTTATTTTTAACTGTTCTTTCTGGCGTGTCATTTTCTTTTTCAGGTCATCCTGGTATCTCAGTAGCAGCCTGTAAGAGATAACATACCCTGCAATCGCAAGGGGAATTCCAAGAACAATTCCCCCGATCGTCAGAGAATAAAAAATGCCCGGTGATTTTGCAAGAATTTTTTTTGCAATTGAGACAGTCAGTTCATCGGGGGGATTGAATATTTTGCTGGTGCCGTATATTTTTGCGCCGACAAAATACGTAACAGAATAAATAAACGGCGCTGTAACAGGGTTCGTTATCCATACGCCCATTGCAGCAGAAATTTTATCCCATTTCAGAAAAGCGGCCAATGCAGCAGCAATGACCATTTGAAATCCCATACTCGGTGTCATGCCGACAAATAACCCAAGTGCAAACCCCAACGCTATCTCCCGGGGATTCCCTCTTAATTTTAAAAATCTCCTGTAGAACTTCTGCGTAGTTGCTGACAGAATGTTTTTCTTCATTGTAAATTCTGCGCACCGGATATACGATTGTAACAATCGATGTGAAAGCCTAAACGAAAAAGATAATCGGCTCTCTTCATAATTCATACACCGTAATTATCTACCTGCTGTACATCGAATAAATATAAATATAGCCATATATTGCATATTCGTCAAACATACCATAAGCGGTAGAATGTTATGAGATAAGATGCTATGATTTGAGAAGGCACATGCATGATAATAAAGAAACAATACGTATCATGTTAAGAATGTTATCAATATATATTTTCGTATTCGGATTCATTTGTTTGACACCGTTGAGCGCATATACACAAACGAGGGAAATAGTCGGGTATGTAGAACGTGCCCGCATATATCCGGGGAACCTTTCCTTAAGGGCAAAAATGGATACCGGGGCTAAGACATCGTCTCTTAATGCGCCGAACATATCCTTCTTTAATCGTGGCAATAAACAATGGGTAACATTTGATGTTATCAATAAGAAGGGGAAAAAAATACAAATAGAAAAAGAGATATTGCGTTCGGCAGATATAAAGCAAAATGGAATATTATCATTTGCTTCACAGAAACGTCCGGTCATTATGCTCGGCATATGCCTCGGCAGTGTATATAAGGAAGTTGAAGTAAACCTTGTGGACAGGAGCCATTTTAACTATCAGCTGCTGATAGGGAGAAATTTCTTAATAGACAGTTTTCTTGTGGACCCATCTCTCACCTTCACTCATAAAGCGAAATGTGCGGGCGTTATAAATAATTGAATAAACGGCATTTATATATACTGACGTTTATATTATTCCTGCTGGGAATGCTGCCATTCCTGTTTAAACTGTTTGTGTTTGGATTTCCCCTTACTGCAGATGAGACCGTTGATGCCTGGAATGTTGAGGCGCGTCTCAGGTTTGAAGCCTTGAATAAGCCTGTCAAGGTATCTATCTTTATTCCCGGCAATACACAGCAGTATGTAATTTCCGATGAGAACTTTATTTCACGGG
>CALZMZ010000147.1 GCA_945788685.1 Thermodesulfovibrionia bacterium
TTTAATTGATAATGTCATGATATCTATCATCCTCGCGATGTTGTAGAAGGGAGAGAGTTTTTCCCATGTGTGGACCTCAAATGCAGGTTTCCCCTCTTTATTCAGTTCCTTTGAGAGGAGAGCACTGAGTTTTTTGTAGACCTCCTCAAGATCGGTGAAGTCGCTGAGTCTCAGTGCGATTTCACTTATTTCAACTTCTTCCATTCTGAGGACCTCCAGGGCATCATCCATGTGAATATATCCGTCCCTGCCGCCGGGACCCGTGGCGCTCTCCAGTATGCCGCCGACCTTGAACTGTTTCCCGTTTACCGAGCCGTCACGGTTGGTTGCCACAACAACGATCATGTCACCCACGTTTACTTTCATCCCCCTGGCAAGCAGTTCGGGAACAAGGATTTCACCCTTCCTTATGATTCTGTCTCCCTCCATGATCCGTTCGGGAAAGAGCGGAACTGTCCTGATCTCATCTTCGGGATACACCCCATTGAGTCTGACGTTTGTTGTCTCAACAAAGTTGCTGAACATGCCGCCGAATTTTATCCTCATTGAAGATGCCTCAATCCCGGGAACCTCAGTGATGGCTTTTTTCACTTTTGCTACGGCCTGTGTTCCCATGTTCATGGTCAGAGGAAGGGTATCTATGGAGGCCACATAGCCCTTTTTGTGAATCTGGATATGGCCGAGAAATGAGTCCGTGATCTCACCGACCATCATGTTCCTGAACGAGCCTGACATGGCAATAAATACCAGTACAAATACAACGCCTATGGTAATCAGTGAGGCGGTGAGAGATGTCCTTCTTTTGTACCTCATAAGATTTCTTATGGCAATCCTGAAAAGATTAAGCATGGCCGTTCCCTCCCTGAGTTCTTTTTCCGGCCAGTTCACCGTCTTCAAGTGTAAAGATTGTTTCAGCCTCGCCTACGACCTTTTGATCATGGGTCGAAAAGATAAAGGTCGTCCCTGATTCATCCTTCATCTTCTTCATGATATTTATCACCATGTATGCCGTCTTGTGATCAAGGTTTGCTGTCGGTTCATCGGCAAGGACCAGTTTGGGTTTCGTAACCAGGGCGCGTGCTACGGCCACCCTCTGTTTCTGTCCGCCCGAGATCTGATCAGGATATTTGTCCTTCTGCCCGACCATTCCTACTGAATCAAGCAGCGACAGGACCCGGCTCCGCCTTTCCTCTGCAGGTGTGTCCTGCACCATGAGAAGCGGATACTCGACATTCTCATATACCGTCAGCACCGGGAGAAGATTAAAGTCCTGAAATATAAATCCGATATTTTTGCCCCTGAAGTCAGCAGCGCTCTTTCTCCCGAGAAGGGAGACATCTGCATCAGAAACCTTCAGGGTCCCTGATGTCGGTGCATCAAGGCAACCGATAAGGTTCAGGAGCGTTGTTTTTCCGCTGCCGGAGGGTCCGACGAATGAAATAAACGATGCCGGTTCTATGGTAAAATTTAACCCTTTCAGTGCATCAATAGTTATTTCCCCGCTGATGTACGTCTTTGATACATTCTCAGCTGTTATTAAACTCATATCTTGCCTCACTTCTAACATTAAATTTCCGGATCCTGCCAGCCCTTGTAAGTATCCGCTTCAGACCCGGATTATGGTAACATCTGACTTGATTCACTCCTTGAGTACCTGTCATGATTCAAAACATATGTGAGAGCTTTCCCGTCCATTCCAATTAACTTCAGGTCCTTATGTTGCTTCATTGCGATTTGCTGAGCAGACCATACAGGTTTGAGAGCAGCAGAATTTGGTATAGAAGCATGATGAAAACTCACAATAAGGTAATCACTATTGTCCATCGATACCATTAAGGCTTCTGTCAATTCACTTTCACGCTCCAGAGAGAGTTCACCATACAATTTTAATATTCCAATAAATCCCTGCTGTTCAAATGAAAATTTCACACATCCCTCCTTTTTTTAGTTTTGTTGTTAATGAGTAATGCTCTCACCCGTTTTATCAGGTCTGTTTCATCGACAGGTTTATCAAGGTATTCGCAGCATCCCCTGCGTAATAACTTCACAAGAAGATTTTTATCACCATATGAAGTCATGACAAATGTCGGTACGCAAATGTTTAATTCATCGAGTTTGTCTAATAGTTCAAGTCCGGTTAATCCCTTTATCTTAATGTCAGTAATAAGAAGGTCAAAGGGCTGACGTTCGTTTGCTTCCAGAATCATTTGAATTGCCTCCTGTCCGTCATCAGTAACCGAGACCTCATAGCCGTCTGATTCCAGAATAAATTCCATGGAATGAAGAAAGTTCCTCTCACTGTCTGTTACAAGGATGTGTTTTCTGTTTTTTCCGGTCTTTCTTTTCTTTAGTGTCATCATTTTCTTGCCAAAAAATATTCAGGTTTATTTTTTTACGTTGTGTCCAAAAGAGGGCAGGCACTTGACCATGCCTGCCCTTTGATTGTTAGTATCTCCTCATTCTTCCCATTCCTGTGCCGGCCCAGACAGGGAATCCATTGTCATCTCTCAACTCGAGTTCAGTATCTCCCTTTTCAACTTCTTTCGCTATAATGGCAGGGGACTCATTAAAAGTAATTTTTGAACCTTTCACTTCAATCATGTCGCCTTTTTCAATTGAGATGTCCTGTCTTTCAATGAACCATGCCGGTCCGAGATGTACAGCTATTGTCTCTGTGTCAGTCTTGACCTTGAGATGTATTCCGCTGGACATCCCTTTTGTGGGAGTCACCTGCTCAATACCTTCTACAACACCCTTGATCTCAACAACACTTTGAGGGTTATACATCCTCTGGTATTGTGATTTATATCCCCAGCCGCCGCTGCCTTTCCATTTATTCCATGGGTCTGCATCTGAAAGCGTTACCATGGCTGTTAAAGCAAATACAGCTGCCATCCCTATAATTCCGATTTTCTTCATGTTAACCTCCTTTTGGGTTTTAGATTTAATTCCACGATATGTGAAATTTTTTATTCTCGATTCTGATTATCTCTATTTCAACAAACGTGCCAGATAGTATCAGGACGAATAAGGTCACTATTTCAGGCAGTTAAGGAATTGTGAAAAATTCAAAGAGGTGCCACGCTTTTGCATGTGAATGTAAATCGACAGCTATGTCAGTAAAACAAATAAGGGATTAATCCCAATATGTACTTTGTGGCTTAATGGAAGAAATGTGGCAGGCTTTTGTTACAGGCAGGATAAATGATAGTTAAAGATACAACCCCAATGAATGAGAAATGAGAAATGAACAATGAACATCGAACATCGAACGTTCAACATCGAATGATGAATGGGGAAAGATGAAGAAACAAAAAGTGATGCTAAATTTAAGGTATTTGCCACTTGTCTTTCATTCGACGTTGGAAGTTGGACGTTCGATGTTGGAAGTTCGTTCTTTAAAGTCTTTTTCGCTGCTGATTATATGCCGGGAAGCTGGCTGTGTAAACACCGCCCGGCACTTGTCCTCTGCTGTTTGCTGATCGCTGAAGGCTCTAAATGTATAATGTAGTTTTGACCCCACATACTCATTACCGTATGTCTATTTGTCCGGGGAAACCAAAATATTAATACCCTATATTAGCAGTCTTCCCTTTATGACAGATAGTGCACTCAAATCCCAACTTTTTTACAATAATGTGATGGTAAGAATGTTCTCCTTCATTCGGCGTGAACTTACGGTATTGTGCAACCTCTTTTGTTCCCTGATGACATGCATAACATGTCTCCATTGCAGA
>CALZMZ010000148.1 GCA_945788685.1 Thermodesulfovibrionia bacterium
CTTTAATGAAATGTCTGATTCATTAAAGCAGAGGGAGCAGGAAGTAAAGCATTATACGGCAAGACTTGAAGAGATGGTTGATGAGAGAACAAAAGAACTTCAGGAATCACAGGACCAGCTTATACAAACGGAAAAGCTGGCCTCCATGGGAAAACTCGCCGGGTACATAGCCCATGAAATTAACAATCCCATCGGAATAATATTTTCCCGTGCAGAATGTATACTCATGGACTCAAAAGATAAGAAGTATCCTGAGCTGCTTATGAAGGACATTGAAGTTATAAAAAAGCATTCAAACCGCATTGCGACCATATTGAAAGGTATGCTCACTTTTTCGAGGAAAGCTCCAGCTGAGTTCAGTGATGTAGACATACATGCGATTATTGATGAAACATTACTTCTTTTTGAAAAACAGTTTTCAACACACAACATCAAGGTCGTGAAACAAATTAACTGTGATCTGCCGAACATACAGGGAAATTCAACCCAGCTGCAGCAGGTATTTTTTAATATTATCAATAACTCTCTGAATGCGATGCCCAAAGGCGGGGAGATCATAATACAATCGAGCTGTGAGAATGATGAAATGGTCCATATATATATATCCGACTCTGGTCCCGGCATTCCAGAGGAGCATCTTGAAAAAATGTTTGAACCATTTTTTACCACGAAAGAAGAGGGAAAAGGCACAGGCCTCGGTCTTTCGGTAACCTACGGCATTATCAAGGAACATAAAGGTCATATTAAGGTGAGTAACCGGGAAGGTTCAGGAGCGCTTTTCGAGATTCTCTTACCATTGAAAAATGATCATGCAAGAAAGGCCTGAGCAACATGAATAATAAAAAGATATTAATTATTGATGATGAAAAGGACATGCTTGAGAACTGTGCGCGTATTCTTGAGCGAAATCATTTTACGTGTATAACAATTGATGACCCTTTGGAGGCACTTGGCATTGCCACTGTTGAGCGCCCATCACTTGTTCTGACAGACCTGAAAATGCCGCGGAAGGGAGGAATGGAAATATTACAGGAAATGAAAGCTCTTGATTCCTCTATAATCGTTATTGTTTTTACCGCATTTGCTTCTGTGCAGTCTGCAGTTGTGGCGATGAAAGAGGGGGCATTTGATTTCATAGCCAAACCCTTCAGTGCGGACCAACTGCTTATTACTGTTGAAAGGGCGTTGAATCACCGTCAGCTTGAGGAAGATAATGTGAACCTTCGTACACAGATTGAATCCACCTATGGTTTTGACAAGATTATAGGGAGCAGCCCTGCGATTCAGAACGTGTTCAGGATCATCAAAAAGATTGCAAAAACCGATGCAAATATCCTTATATATGGTGAAAGTGGAACAGGCAAAGAACTCACAGCACGAAGCATACATATAAACAGTAACCGGAAGGATAAGGCCTTTATCCCGGTCGATTGTATCGCGCTTTCTGAAAACCTGCTGGAAAGTGAATTGTTCGGCCATGAAAAGGGGGCATTTACCGGTGCTTATGTTGCCAAACCCGGCCTGTTTGAACTGGCTCATCAGGGGACTTTTTTTCTTGACGAGGTTGGGAAAATGACCCTGACAATTCAGGCAAAGCTGTTAAGGGTGCTGCAGGAAAGACAGTTTCGCAGGGTCGGTGGGAGTGATCTTATTGATGTTGATTTCAGGGTCATATCAACAACAAATATCGATCTGAACAAGGCCATCTCTGATGATGTTTTTATCGAGGATCTCTTCTGGAGGCTAAATGTGATCACCATCGAGATGCCGCCGCTGCGCGAAAGAAAAGAAGATGTTGAACTGCTGGCAAAACACTTCCTTCACGAATTCGCGAACAGGAATAAAAAGGATATAAAGGGAATATCCGGCGATGCCATGGAAATTCTCCAGGGTTATCACTGGCCCGGTAATATTCGGGAACTGCAGAACGTAATTGAAAGGGCCACGTCTCTCACTGACAATCATCACATAGTACCTATGGACCTTGAGGAACATCTGCTTGAAGGTTCTGAATCAGGCCGATACGTGAAAAACCTGCCCTTTAAAGCTGCAAAGCGTAAATGGCTTGATTCATTTGAAAAAAAATATTTTCTGGATCTTCTGAGAGAAGCAAACGGAAACATCTCCAATGCGGCCAAAAAAGCCGGTATTGACAGGAAAACTATTTATCGAATCATGAAGAAGCACAGTCTGGATCTGACCTTGTAAGTTGTTCCCTTTATCAGGGCATGTTTACGCTGAAGAAACAACATGTGTAAGGTATTGAAGCAATAGCGACTCAGTCGGAGCATATTGGCAAGGGATATTATGGATTATTAGCCGATAATGTGCAGAGTCACATGTACCGGTAGTTCAAGCCAGGCCCCCATTACGTAAGGTATCCTCAATTACTGAAAAGAGAGACATATATGTCTCATTTTGTGGCATTTATGCCGATTGTAATTTTAGCTGATTATATATTTAATTCTAATATGTTAGGTTAATACGGCATCAGCACACGGGGCAGGATATCCACAATTTTTCGGTAGTTTAATTCTTATTCCTCCCTGGATTATTATCTGACTTTTTCCATCCAAAGTTTTTTTTCATTATGTTAAGGCATGTTATCTCTCGACCATGATTTTTCTGGATGATAATGCTCTCCCAGCATCTTATTTGCATAGTCATACATGGAGGTCACTGTGAAAGTAGTCACAACGATCACTGGCTGCTTAATAATTCTGATGCCGATATTTTATTGCAGCACAATTGAGGCATCTTCTCATCCCCACAATTATATTCCTCTTTCCTCAGTCCTCGTGCAGGGAGCCGTTAATATAGAGAAAAATACTCTGAAAAAAGAAAATGCGCTTATATCTTTGGATTTTACACTGAGTGCTGATACCAATGGAATTTTTCCGACACAGGAAGATGTAATTCTGGGATTTCTGCTGTCCAGAAATGCACTCGCCCAGGAACAATGTATTATTTTTTTCATACCTGCCAATTCATTTGAAATAATAAAGCGTTCATACGAAGTTTATAATAACACCAGTCCGTCTGATGCCGGGATAAAGGTATTAGTGGTTGATGAGCATACAGGGGAAATACTGAAAGACCTCTCACATTCCCTTAGTTTCTTCAATTCAATTATAATGCAGATGAGCGACAACTCACAATATAATTTGATTATTGATGCCATCTTCGGTCCCGAGACATCGGATATGCAATTGCTCCATTTAATCGCATCTTCTTCTAAATCAGTACTCATTGTGGGTGATGAGAGTGGTTCAGCTCTGGCCGAAAATATATATTTTAATAATCCGTGATTTCAATTCTTCAGATGTATCAAAGCCAGTCAAAAAAATCATAATGTCACGTGCATATGATGGCTTTATACATTGTCACTTTAATACTTTGCTAACAAATAACCATACGGACGAAACTTCCTGCTGCCAAAAAAAATCGGCGAGATTTTTTAATGAGAGATCATGACCAAACTCCATAATTTTAATAAATTTTTAATCTTAATAAGCAAATATAATAAAGTAATTTAAATTTTTATATTGACACTGCCTGAAAACTTGCATAATATAATGATTCATTAAATCATTCTTCTTGCAATATTTACTGGTTTTACCACATAACATTACATAATCATTACCAAAAACGCCTTATTTACAGTGTGTTACGTTGCAGGCAGGTAGTGCTATCTGCCATTACTATG
>CALZMZ010000149.1 GCA_945788685.1 Thermodesulfovibrionia bacterium
ATATGCCGATAATACTGCTTGAACGGCTTGTGAAAGGGAAACCGGTTGTAGTTCTGGCGGCAATTTTTCAACATTCGCCGGAAATAATAATTGCAAGAAAAGATTCCGGAATTGAATCTCCGCAGGACCTGGTCGCACGCCGTCTGGAGTTACGTTCCAAGGGGAACATCGAGTCACGGGCAATGCTTATTAATGAAGGGATTCAACTTGAAGATATCGTGATTGTAGATCACTCATGGGATATTAAGGATCTGGTCAGTAAAAAAGTCGCTGCGTCTGCGGGATACATTACGGATCGGCCTTTCATGCTCGAGCAGCAGGGAGTACCTTATACCGTGATCAATCCTCTGACCTATGGCATAGACTTTTATGGCGATTGTTTGTTTACTTCTGAGATGGTTATCAAGGAACAGCCGGAACGGGTAAGGGCTTTTTATGAGGCCAGCCTGCGGGGCTGGGCTTATGCGATGGAAAATCCGGATGAGATCATAGAGATAATTTTGACTAAATATACTCCGGGGCTTTCAAAGGAATTTCTTCGCTTTGAGGCACAAGCCATGCAGAAATTGATGCTTCCAGAGCTTGTAGAACTAGGACATATGAATCAAGGCCGTTGGAAGCATATTGGTGATACATTCGTCCAGTTAGGCATGCTGAAGCCTGATTTTTCACTCAAAGGTTTTATATATGATTCCAACCCTAAACCTGATTACAAATGGATATACTGGACAATAGGAATTATAGGGACAATACTTTTAATAGTAGGTTTATGTGTTGTTATTTTGATAATCTTTAATCTGCGTTTGAAAAAATCGGTCAGATTACAAACCCTGGAATTGTCGGAGACAAACCAGAAATTAGTTAATGACATCACCAAGCGCAAAAGGATTGAAGAAAGCCTGCAGGAAGCTCATAAAAGACTTTTGGCGATTCTTGATGGCATAGATGCATTGGTCTATGTCTCTGACATCGATACGTATGAACTGTTGTTTGTGAATAGATACGGCCGGGACATCTGGGGAGAAATACAGGGCAGTATCTGCTGGAAAACTCTTCAGAATGATCAGACAGGCCCCTGTGACTTTTGCACAAACAAGTACCTCCTCGATTCTAAGGGTCAGCCGAATGAGCCCTATACATGGGAGTTCCAGAATACGGTAAACGGGCACTCGTATTACATTAGTGACAGGGCCATCAGGTGGATTGACGGCCGTTTAGTCCGGCTGGAAATAGCTACTGACATTACAAAGCACAGGACATTGGAAGTAGAATTGTTGAAAGCTCAAAAGCTTGAATCAATCGGAGTACTTGCCGGGGGAATAGCCCATGATTTCAATAATCTTTTGACAGCTATATTGAATAATCTGTTTTTAATGAAGAAGCATATACGTCCTGAGGAAAAGGTATATGAGCGGATTATAGCAACTGAGAGAGCAACAGCAAGAGCTCAGAGTTTGACACAGCAACTCCTCACGTTTTCGAAGGGGGGAGCGCCAATAAAGGAATTAATTAATATAAGAGAACTGGTCAGTGAATCAATCTCTATTGCACTGAGAGGGTCAAATGTTAGATGTGAAAACTTAATCCCTGATGATGTATGGAATATTGAAGCAGATGCAGGGCAAATGAATCAGGCAATTAATAATATTTTAATAAACGCTGATCAATCAATGCCGGAAGGCGGGACAATAACTATCAATTGCGATAATGTTGTTGTCAGAGCTGAAAACAGCTTAACACTAAAAGAGGGGAATTACACAAAGCTTTCTATCAGGGATCAGGGAACAGGTATATCCGATGAGTACCTGTCCAGGATATTCGATCCGTATTTTACCACTAAACAAAAGGGGAGCGGTCTTGGTCTTTCTTCTGCATATTCAATCATTAAAAACCATGATGGACATATTGATGTTAAATCAGAGTTAGGTGTAGGTACAGTATTTAATATGTATCTCCCGGCAAGCATGGAAAAAGTGAAAATCAAGAAACCTTCTGAAGATGAACCGGTAACCGGAACAGGGAAAGTGCTGATTATGGATGACGAGGAACTTGTGAGAGACTCTTTAGGCCAGATATTAATTCATATTGGATATGTTGTGGAGTTTGCATGCGATGGCAGGGAGGCAGTAGATATGTATAAGAATGCCATGGCTTCAGACCATCCATTTGATGCAGTGATTATGGATCTGACAATACCCGGAGGCATGGGAGGGAAAGACGCTATCAGAGAGCTTATTGAAATTGATCCTCATGTAAAAGCAATTGTATCAAGCGGGTATTCATATGATTCCATAATGTCAAATTACACGGACTATGGCTTTAGCTCGGTGATTACTAAACCCTTTAAAGACATTTGGGAACTAGACCGGATTTTGAATAATGTAATAGATGGCAAAGTTAAATGATATTATTAAAGCAATTGTTTATTTCAACTCATAATAAACACTTTTGAACATATTATGAAAGTCAGTGGGATCAAGTCTTGTCAGGCTGTTGAAAAAGTCTTTAAATATACTTTTAGTCCTTTTGCCGTCATACCCGCTTTCGCGGGTATGACAACTTGAATGAAATATTATAGTTTTTCAACAGCCTGTTGTATCTTGCAGTCGGTACAAGCTTTTAACAGATATCATGTGCATATTTTGAAATAAATTAAATAGCATTTTAATAAACTACGGACGAACTTTCAGTCTTAAACGGGGACAGGCTGTGATCAATTACAAATTACGAGCAGATTATAACGGCAATTACGAATTACAAACGGAGATTGACGATTGACGAGTCACGAATGACGAATTACGAACTTTGATTACTTCGTCAATCGTATATCGTCAATCGCTATTCATCATTCTCTTTTCACCCTTCGAAGAACGGCTAGGGGATCAGCCCTTGAAAATGTTCTCCGCAAGATCAGATCTTGTTTCTTCCATACTTAATATCAGGTCATTCCATAATTTTCAAGATCCCGGATAACTCACCCGATTATATTTAGTATGGATGTAAAGTACTGGAACGAAGTAGCTGAGAATTACGACCGCGAGATATTGGACGTCCTTGCAAATGACAGGAATAATCTCCTGCGCTCCCGTATCAACGCCTTTGGCTCCCATGAAAAAACCGCATCTGATCTGGGCACCGGTATTGGGAAGTTTCTCCCGGTGCTGTCCGAAAACTTCGGCCATGTGTATGCATATGACATTTCCGAAACATGCCTGAGGCAGGCACGTGAGTACTGCGCAGAACTGTCCAATGTCGAATTCATCAGGACAGATCTGTCCGCAGGGAAAAAGAGGATGCCTAAGGTCGATTTTATCCTGTGTGTGAACTCCCTCATTATGCCCTCCATGTCACAGCGCGCAAAGTACCTTAAGCTTATCCGCACTCATCTGAAACAAAACGGGCACTTGCTGCTTGTTGTTCCCTCTCTTGAGTCTGCTCTCTATTCCCGCCTTCGACTGATTGAATGGAATGTGCGCAGGGGTCTCAGCTATGGCACAGCAGTCACGGCAGGTGTGAACGGCAGCAGGAACCCGAATGCCTCACGCCTCCAGCAGGGGATTATCAATCTGGACCATGTTCCCACCAAACACTACCTGAA
>CALZMZ010000150.1 GCA_945788685.1 Thermodesulfovibrionia bacterium
GCAGCTTCGACTTTGTCCCCGATTGAGAAAAACTTGGACGGTTTGATTGATTTTTCTACCCAGTCAAGTTCGCTTACGTGAATGAGGCCTTCAACACCCTCTTCTAGCTCGATGAAAATTCCATAATCAGTAATGGTTATTATTTTGCCAATAACTTTTTGTCCCGGAGGATATTTTTCCTGTGCAGTTGCCCATGGGTCAGCTTTTTTCTGTTTATACCCAAGGGTGACTTTTTCGTTTTCCGGATCGAACGTTAAAATAACAACCTCTACACTGTCACCTATACTGAAAAGTTCACCGGGATGGCTGATCCTTCCCCATGACATATCAGAAATATGCAACAGGCCGTCTATACCTCCCAGGTCAACAAATGCGCCGTAGTCGGTCAGGTTCTTGACCGTGCCTTTTACGGTGATTCCTTCGGTTAAGGTTTTAAGTGTCTCTTCTCTCAGTTTATTACGTTCTTCTTCAAGAATGACGCGCCTTGATACTATGACATTTGCACCCTTATGGTTCAGATTCAACACCCTGAACGTAAATGTCTGACCAATAAGACTGTCTGTATTTTTAGGGGCCTTCAGGTCTATCTGTGATCCGGGAAGGAAAGCGCTTATGCCACCGATATCAACTGTCATGCCGCCCTTGACTTTTCCTGTAATCTTTCCGTCAACAGGTTTGTTGTCCTTCAATGCATCATCGAGCATGTCCCATGTCTTTGCCCCTTCAGCCTTTTGCCGGGACAGTTTGACAAATCCGTCCGAGTCACTGAGTTTAACTATATAAACTTCAACTTCATCACCGGGGGTCAAGTTTGCAAGTTCGTTTTCATTTAACTCGTGCAAAGGGACAAAGCCTTCACATTTTGATCCCACATCAACTATCACACCATCGGACTTGACCTGTATTACCTTTCCTGTGGTTATTGCACCGGTCTTCAATCCTTTGAATGTATCGGCGTACAATTTTTCAAGGTTATCCATTTGTATTTCCATAGTTAAATTTTAAATTACCTCCTG
This sequence comes from Thermodesulfovibrionia bacterium, assembly GCA_945788685.1. Classification (GTDB taxonomy): domain Bacteria; phylum Nitrospirota; class Thermodesulfovibrionia; order UBA6902; family UBA6902; genus CALZJD01. The sequence goes on from CALZMZ010000150.1 coordinate 1,017, forward strand.
AAAGAAATTTCTTATTTTCTACAAAATAATTCCTCGTCAGCAAATGACGAAGTTACGGTAAATCGATAGATAATTCAGCATAAATACATATGCTTTTCCTACCTCTGACGGCTGACGTCATTATCATTATACTTTATTTTCAATGATAAATCATAACTATTATTATATTTATATAAGGTAAGGGCGTTTTTTACATAATGTCCGGTTTAATGTTTTAATTATTTTTCAGGTTCTGCTACATATTACTATTTTCATACTCTTTCTTTAACTCTCCGATTGCATGCATGATTGTGCTGCCAACATGGTCCTTCATCTGTCCGCCCGGACCATATGAGTCATCCTGTGCATTATAATATATGGGCTTTCCGAAAACTACTGATATCTCCGCTCGTTTGAGCCACTTTGCCCCGGAAGGCAGGGCTTTATCAGAACCTACAAGTAATGTCGGTACTATTGCAGCCTTACTCATTTTAGCTATAACATCCACACCTCGTTTTGCTTCCTGAAGGTCCCCTGTTTCACTCCTCTTTCCCTCAGGAAAGAGAACGAGCACCTCTCCCCTTTTCAGCCTTCTCACTGCGTCCTTGATTGATGAAGGTTTTGGATTTTCCCTGTCAACAGGAAAAGCGGCCCGGGTTATCATCCATTTCAGGACGGGCACTTCAAACAGACCTTTTCTGGCCATAAAGGTGGCTATCCTTGGTAGTACCGCCCCTACAAGCGGCGGATCCAGATAGCTGATATGATTGGAGGCTACAATAACTCCGCCTTTTTCCGGCACGTTTTCCCTGCCGTATACATTGAGCGTCCCGTTTATTTTCAGTACAATCTTTATGGTCAACTGGATCAACCTGTACAGTAAATTGTATGCCATATCCATTGAGTTACCTGCCGGATGGATTACTTTAAATTAGTATTAATAAAAGACACGACCTCATCAATTGCCATGCCTGTTGAATCAACATATACCATATCATCGGATTTTGTTAATGGTGAACTCTCCCGCGAAGAGTCCCGCAGATCTCTCTTCTTAATATCCTCAATTGTTTTTTCCATGGTGATTCCGGGGTAATTTATTTTAAGCTCCTCAAACCTCCGCCTTGCTCTCTCTTCCAGATCTGCATCAAGATAAAATTTATTTTCTGATTCCGGAAATATTGCTGTTCCTGTATCTCTTCCCTCAATTACAACTTTACCCTGAAGGCACATTTCTCTCTGAATATTAAAAAGTGCTTCTCTGACAGTAGTTTTGGCAGAGACTCGTGAACTTAGTTCTCCGATCTCGCCTGTTCTGATTTCTGATGAAATATCCTGTCCATCCACGATAACCCGTTCGTCTTCAAAGGCAATCTTCATATTCCTGAGAATAGTATTGAGGGCGTCTTCATTGTCGATATCAATTTTTTCCTGTGCTGTTTTCCATGCAACAGCCCTGTATAAAGCGCCTGTGTCAAAGTATCGGTACCCCAGTTTCTTTGCAAGAAGCTTTGCTATTGTTCCTTTGCCTGATCCTGATGGGCCGTCTATCGTTATTACATCTTTCATATTAAATACGGAAAACCAATATTCCAATAAGTGTCATTCTGAACTTGTTTCAGAATCTCAAGAAAATAATAAGTCACGAGACCCTGAAACCCTATGGGGTCTCCGCTAAGGGTCGCTACGACAAGTTCAGGGTGACACATAACGTAATCCGCAAGAATAACGTATTAAATAATCTTAGAAGATCCAGGTTATTAATAATCATGTTAGCAAATTATTCCTGCCTTACTTAATTAAGGTGTCGGGCTCAATAAAGTGTATCCAACAGGTCTGTAAAACCAGGAAAGGAAGTGTTGACACATTCGGTGTTTTCAACAGTTGTTTCTCCCTTGCCTGTCAAACCAGCTACTGCCATGGACATTGCTATCCTGTGGTCACCATGACTCTGGACTGTTGCGGGATTTATTTTTTCTGCTCCTGTAATAGTAAGACCATCATCAAACTCTTTAACATCAACACCCATTTTCTCCAGCTCTGTTGACATTGAGGAAATCCGGTCAGACTCTTTGACCCTCAACTCTGCTGCGCCGGATATGTTAGTCATACCTCTGGCCATCGCAGACGCAACACAAAGTACAGGGAACTCATCAATTGCCTTGAGAACAAGGTCTCCGTCGATATCAGTTGCGGAAAGCTCTGAATGGCTTACATGAATATCAGCGACAGGTTCGCCGGATACTTCATGTTCATTTCGCAGGGCAATATTTCCTCCCATCCTCAAAAGGATTTCAATTATACCTGTTCTGGTAGGATTAATACCTACATTTTTTACTACTATTTCCGAGCCGGGCACGATGAGAGCAGCCACTATAAAAAAAGCTGCGGATGAAAGATCTCCGGGGATTGTGATGTCAAAGGGCGTAAGCCCTTTTGTTCCCTGTATGCTGACTTCCAGATCGTTTATTGTAATATCTGCCCCGCAGGAAAGAAGCATCCGTTCGGTATGGTCCCGTGACTTTCCTGGT
>CALZMZ010000151.1 GCA_945788685.1 Thermodesulfovibrionia bacterium
GCAACACCGGATGAATGTGTCGCTGTGTATCTTGATCTGAAATCAATTATGTTTCGAAACAGTTCTGCTATGGTACAGATATCTGACAGATCAATGCTGAGTCTCTTATACGGACCGTTATGTAAAAGAAGTGAGAACAGTCTTGGAGATACAAGATCTAACCAGAACTCTTCTCTGTGAACAACAGAGAGAAAGTATTCAATGATACGGGGGTGAATTTTCGTTCCTGCATAAGAGGAGATGCGTGATATCAGGCTTTCATGCTGGTGCAGAACATATATGTCACGATGTACTGAGCGCTCCAGGTGATCTGCAAGAAAAAGTATCTGGGCCCCCAGAACATACGCGGTATCAATGCCTGTGTCCCATTCCTGCCAGTCTCTATGGTGATATCTGACTATCTTTGCTGAAGGTTCAAGCCACGACACACTTTCCAGAAGGAGCTTGCCCCGAATGCAGTGAATTTCAGTATCTTCCTCCTCGAATGCATTAATATCTATCTTTTCTTCCGGACTTATCGCCCCGACATCATGCATCAGGGCCGCAACAAAAATATTCTCTGTTTCCTGTTCTGAAAGTTTAGCGGCTTTGCATAATTCCCATGCTATAAAAGCAGTCCGCTGCTGGTGAGACGCGATCAACGGATTGACCAGGTCCATCGCATCTGAAAGCGACAGGAGCAGGTTCCCGAGATTAACTGTAATGTTAGGTTGAAGCATTATGAGTAAAGCTTATCTTCATAAATTTTCAATTTCTCTAATACGACCATGATTCCCTCGTTGTACAACATTTTCTCACTTCATTTATTCTGAAGTTGCTGTACCTTATACATGTATCATTTCGGTATATGAATAGCTTTTCTTAAAAGACAAGTTTGATTTGGGAGGCAAAGTGATCAGTTCCGGAAATGGAACAAATTTAAAAAACCTGTTGTTGGTACTCTTCTGTTGGAACTGGATTCCCGCCTTCGCGGGAATGACGGATGAAGGATGGGATTCAATCATTTGCAGGGGAGTATTGCAATACGCCCCTACCCGCTAACAACCTGTATCATAAATTAACTCCCTCTACATAAAAGGATAATCAATATACCCCTGTTCTCCTCCGAGATAGAATGTATCAGGATCAGGACTGTTCAAGGGGGACTTGCCTGCAAATCGTTCGGCCAGGTCGGGATTTGCAAGAAGGTGCCTGCCGTAGGAGACAATGTCTGCGTCTCCTGCGTCAAGGACCGCACTGCCGGTTTCAAGATCATATCCCCCGTTTGTAATGTACGGACCGATGAAGATTTTCCTGAGTTCGTAGGTAATGTGATTAAGCGCAGCATTATAGTTGGCCATTTCATATGAACCGGGATCAGACAGATCGATCTCTACAGTATGAAGGTATGCAAGATTGAACCTGTTCAATTCGTTTGTCAGATATGTATACAAATCTTCCGGATTTGAGTCATGAATGCTGTTAAAGGGATTGCTTGGAGAAAGATGAATTCCTACCCTGTTTCCCTCCCAGACGCCTGTCACAGCTTCAACTATTTCAAGCAGAAAACGTGCCCTGTTCTCTATCGTTCCTCCATAATGGTCTGTTCTCTGGTTTGTACCGTCTTCAAGAAACTGATGCGGGAGGTACCCGTTTGCCGCATGTATCTCAACTCCGTCAAATTCTGCTTCCTTTGCAAAGTTCGCAGCTGTGCGGAACTGGTTCACAATCTCCGGAACTTCCTCTGTCTCCAATGCCCGGGGCGTTTCAAAGGGAAGCTTGCCTTCCGGGGTGTACACTTCTCCTTCCGGCTTTACAGCCGAAGGGGCAACAGGCAGTTCCCCTTTTTCCTGAAGAAGGGGATGGGAGATACGGCCGCAATGAAAGAGCTGAACAAAAATAATTCCTCCTTTTTCATGCACTGCATCAGTGACACCCTTCCACCCCTGTGCCTGATCAGGAGTATGAATACCGGGTGTACCCATATATCCTATACCCTGCGGAGAAACCTGTGTGGCTTCAGTCACAATAAGTCCTGCCGAAGCCCTCTGGCTATAATATGTCACATTCATGTCCTGGGGAATGTTGTTGACACCGGCCCGGCAACGGGTCATGGCAGACATCGCGATACGGTTTTTCAGGGTAGAGGGGCCAATCTGACCCGGTGTAAAAAGATTTATTCCTTTTAAATTCATGGTGAATGCCTCCAAAGATTTTCCCTGCAACAAGAGTAAAAGCCTTTGAACAGGGTTTACTGTGTTTCCTTGTAACAGTATATCACAATGAAATGCAGACGCGTGTTGCAATAGGCCCTTTCAATACATGCAAGAAATCTTTCGCCAGTGACAATTCTTGCAGGTTAAAAAATATCGTCATAACAGGAACTTGGAATTAATGATCATTAAACGTAAAGATTTCTTGCTATTGTTTGTATTTTAAATGATCTGTGCATCATGCTTATGTAGCTGATTTAATGACAAATTGATGGCTCCATGGTTCCTGGCATTTCCTTTGCTTTAACATTCTGGTAATTCTTCAACCAAATTTTACGCTACGAAGCAATATACACACTGTAAAGTCATATGCACGTGCAAATGACAAAGTGATAAAAAAAGGAGGAGCAAGCATGGGAAATGAAGTAAAAATCAATAACAGTTCATTAGGCGTTGTAAAGGCTGACGTTACTGATTATGAGATTGATGCCTTTGTATTTTACGCCCGTAATGATCTGAAACTCGGTTCAGGATTCGGTAATGCCATTGCGCTCAGAGGGGGACCGTCGGTACGTAAAGAGCTGGAAGGCCTCGGGCCCCTGAATGTTACTGAGGTTGTCATGACAACGGCAGGAAATATGAAGGCCGGGAATATCATCCACGCAAACGGACCCAAGTTTCAGGAGGAAAACACGACCCAGAAATTAAAGACCACAATTATAAATGCCTTGAACGCTGCTGACTCAAAGGGCATGGAGAGCGTAGCCTTTCCGCCAATGGGTGCCGGCTTTTATGGTGTTCCTCTTGACATCAGTGCAAAGATTACCATCGAGACAATCGCTGATTTTCTCGGTAGCAGCACCGGTATAAAACAAGCGGTCATATGCGGAAATGACAACAGAGAATTCAAAGCCTTACAGACTGCACTTGAAACATTAAATAAAAAAGCAGCGTAATAGCTGCATACAAACCTGTAACAAAGGCCTTGAGATCATAGTATACACATTATGCCCTGAAATCGGTCCCCGGTCCTTTGTACATTTGCAACCAGAAAGGAGTAAAGATGAGCAGCTTTTTATATTTTTCCGAACATACCCTCCAGGAAATTGCCCTTGTGTTTATGGCAACAGTTTATTTCCTGAGAATTAAGTGGTTCCTGAAATGGCCTCTTGCCAAAGAGCGTCAGCCTGCAACCGGAACCGGAGATACAAATCCGAAAAAAGGTGCGAGGTATTCATTCGCAAATGTAGTCATGCCCTGGGGTATGGAGAGCACCCGTTCAAAACCATCCATGTATGTTCAATT
>CALZMZ010000152.1 GCA_945788685.1 Thermodesulfovibrionia bacterium
GCGATGACGTTTATGAGCGTCCGATACAGTTCTGATCGCCTCCTTCCAATGGTGTGAGAAGTGAGGGTCTCCTTGAGAGCGGTTTTGTAAAAAGAATCTGCACGTCACCGATATAACGTTCCGCAAAACCGGCCTCGCAGTAGCAGAGGTAGTACTCCCACATCTTTATAAACTCTTCAGAATAGCCCTGTCTCCGGACGTCAGTGATGTGAGCAAAGAAACCCTCCCTCCATTTTCTGAGTGTCTGTACATAATGAGGGGTAATATCTTCAAGATGAAAGAGCCGCATGTCTGTTCCCTGTGCTACTGCCTGCGAAATTGCAGTAACCGACGGGATACAGCTCCCGGGAAAGATGTACCGCTTGATAAAATCAACGGAACGTATATGGTCGTCATATTCCCGGTCATCAATGGTTATGGCCTGAAGCATCATCATGCCGTCTTCTTTTAACCTGCTACTGCAGCACCGGAAAAAGGTTTCAAGATAATGATGACCTACAGCCTCGATCATCTCGATCGAAACAAGTTTGTCATACGTGCCCTGAAGATCACGGTAATCCTTAAGCAGAATTTCAATGCGATCAGACATCCCCTGCTTTCGGATCAGCTTTTGTGCATATTCATACTGCTCATTTGATATCGTTGTTGTGGTAACACGGCATCCACAGTTTTTCGCAGCATGCAATGCAAACCCGCCCCAGCCAGTGCCGATTTCGAGGAGATGGTCATCGGGGCCAAGGAGCAGTTTCCTGCAGATCCGGTCATACTTTTCAATTGATGCTTCACGGAGTGAACTTGCAGGAGACGTAAAGATACCACAGGAATAGGTCAGGGTATCATCAAGAAAAAGCTTATAGAAATCATTGCCGATGTCATAATGAGCCTCTATGTTCTTCCTGCTCCCCTGTTTCGTATTTTTCCGCAGAAAATGGAGCATCCTGTGGAGCGGCCCTGAGAGCCTGGCTGCCCCTCCCTCAAGTCCTGACAGGACATGCCTGTTCAGTATAATGATTCTGATGAGCCTCGTCAGATCATCGGTTGTCCAGAAACCGGCCATATATGCCTCAGCTGCGCCAATGCTGCCGCCGAATGCCATGTCTGTATAAAATCGGTAGTTATGAACAGACATAGTGGCCCTGAGTTCATCACTGTCATTTTCATTTCCAAAGACAGTCTGGTTTTGTCTTTCATTCAGCACCAGTTGACCTTTAACAAGTTTCTGAAGCCGGGAGAAAAGTGCATTCCTTGCAATGTTGGCAAGCGCTCCGAACATGCCGCCCGGAATTATCTGTATGCCTGGCCTTGGTCCCGCTGGAATAATCGTTTCTTTCATGACACCTTTGCCCTGGAAGTATTACGTTTTGAGGGATGGGCAAAAAAGTCAGCACCCTTGATTTTCAGACTGAGGGCCTGCCAGTAAATGGCCCCGGTTATCTTCATGTTCATAAATGGATATGTAAAGAGCATACGTGAAAGGTTTGAATCCGAAATGTCCTGACGGTCCATGGAAAGTTCAGCGTCAAAAACTTTTTCATCCTTTTTATGGCTTGTCATAAGGACATGCACTGAATCCCCGGGATCTGTAAATTCCCATTTGTAATCGATGTCCATATCCATGAAGGGAGAGATGTGAAACTCTTTTGAAAACCGGAATTCCTTCACCTTTTCAGTCCCCTCATTCTGGTCCTGTCCGAGCACATAGCAAAACCGCTCTCCCCAGGGGGTATTATGTATTTCCACGATGATGGTCTGGACTCGAGTTCCGTCCTTGTCAAAGCAGTAGTAAAGGCTCACGGGGTTGAAGTTGTAACCGAAATACCTCAGCTGTGTAAGTATCCTTACCGGCCCCTCCGGCCGTGCACCGAGTCTCTCTGCAACCAGATCCCTGACCGCCCGGTCAAGAGGCACAGCAGGATCTCCGAGATGGTAAGCCCTGTTAAAACAGGCAACATTGAAATGGTCTGCAGACCAAAACCGTCTCCCTTTGAACACCTCGTCCAGTTCTGCAAGATCAAGGTACATCATGAAAAGTCTGTAACGGAACGGGTTCACAGGTTTCATTCGCCAGTGCCGTACAGTTCCCTCATATATGCAGCTCTCCATTTCAGAGTCCCTTTCCAAAATATGTACACGCTGCCAGCGCGCTTTTTACGCCGTCCTCATGAAAGCCATAGCCCCAGTAGGCCCCGCAATAGTGCGTGCGGTTTTGACCGCTTATTTCGCCATGTCTTTTCTGTGCTGCTATTGCATCTCTGGTAAAAACAGGATGGTGGTAAAGATAACGTCCGATCTCTTTATCTGCATCAATATATTCCTCTCTGTTAAGCGTAACACAGAACTCCTCGGAAGACGTAATGGATTGAAGAATATTCATATCATAGGTAAGACATGCACGGCCTGAATCCTCTTTTGGTATGAGATAATTCCAGCTTGACCAGATGTTCCTGAGAGCAGGGAGGAGAGAGGAGTCGGTGTGAAGGACCGCAAGATTCTCCTGATAGGGTATTGCACCAAGAATCACTTTCTCTGTATGGGAGGCGTCTGCCAGCAATGCAAGGGCCTGATCACTATGTGTTGCCAGCACCACATGATCAAATCGTTCGGTTTTCCCGGATGAGGGAGTAAGTTCAACACTGTCATTCATTCGTGTTATTTTTTTTACCGGACTGTTCAGACGGACCTTATCAGCATAGGCTGCTGTTAATTTCTCAACATAACGCTCTGATCCGCCCTTTATCACAAGCCACTTAAATGGATTTATGATATTAAGGAAACCATGGTTCTTAAAGAATCGTATAAATGTTCGTAAAGGGAATTCCTTGAACGTTTGAGGATCAGTTGACCAGAGCGAAGATCCAAGGGGAACAATAAAGTGATCATGAAACTTTTTGGAATAGCCTTCCCTTTTCAGATATCGGCCAATTTCAATATCTTCTTTTCCATGCATTATACTGTTAAGTTCACGCCGGAGTCTGAATATGTCATACATCATTCGATAGAAGGAAAGTGAGAGGAGGTTTCTCCTCTGGGCAAAAAACGCATTTAATGTATGGGGACTGTATTCAAGACCGGTGTGCTCGTCCTTCACACTGAAGGTCATCTCTGTTGGTTGAGATTCTACCCCCAGCCTGTCCATCATTTTGCAGAAATTGGGATAGGTCTTCCTGTTAAAGACAATAAACCCTGTGTCTACAGCATAGTGCTTACTGTTCCGTTCCACGTCGATGGTATGTGTATGCCCCCCGATATAATCACCGGCCTCAAAAACAGAAATATCATGTTCACCATGCAGGAGGTACGCAGCAACAATTGCATTGATGGTTCCGCCCCATACTATATCTACAATGGACATCCGCAGGGACCACTTGCTCACGAGAGAATAATTTGTCATGTCATATACTCCGTATACAACGATGCCGTAAATGAATCCCCAGAAGAGTGCCGATGACACCATATTTTCCGGGGATACCCTTGGCAGGGCAAAAAGCACAATGCCAAGAGGAATGAGGAGATAGACAATGCCCGCGGCCCAGATCACAGGAGTAAGAGCCCCATTTGATATTCTCGCAAGTACTCCCAGTTCATCCTTGTAAAATTTTGACATAATAACCCCGAGCCAGAGAAAGTCAATGGCCAGAAACACCGGGAGAACAGCTCCGTAGACTTTTAATGTATGCAGCATCATGCCTCCTTTCCGGGCGGAAAAGGGAAAAAGGCGCTCGTCCGCCGCTTATACGCCTGAAATTCCGGATTGTTTTTATATTTTTCTTCAAGAAGAGGGATACCCGAGACTTTAAGGATGAGAAGGGTAATAGTAAGTGGTCCAATGACTGTCATCCAGCCCATTGGGACTGAAAGAGCGATAATGTAGATTCCCCACCAGAGCGTCACCTCACCAAAATAGTTCGGATGCCTCGTATACGACCACAGTCCCTGCGTCATAATTTTTCCTCTGCTGGCAGGATCCTTCTTATATTTCATCAGCTGATAATCTCCCACAGCTTCAAAAGTGAATCCTGTACACCATATAATCAGGCCAAGTATATCGAGAAAGCCAAAGGGATTTTGACCGAAGGTAATAATGTATGTAACCGGCAGTGATATAATAATCATGAGGAGTCCCTGAAAAATAAAGAGCTGCAGATATGCCCGGATAACAGCATGCCTTCCCCACTCTTCCTTCCACTTTCTGTATCTGCGGTCTTCAGGTTTTCCCCTGTTGCGCATATAAATATGAACAGCAAGCCGTATGCCCCATAAGAGCACGAGCAGTAACAGCTGTCACAATAAAACCGGTGCCCCACAGAATATCTGCAATATCATTACGCCGCAATGCCTGGGCGATAAAAAACCACAGGGTCATATATATGAGAACTACAATCGTTTCAGTAACGAGAATTTCAAGCATACCTTTTTATTGCTCCGAGTTCATAACTCCATTTCCTCTCCCTTCCACTTTTCCCCGTTATTGAGCAGTGCATACTTCAGGCTCTCGCTAACAGGGTTCTCTCCAAGCCATATCCGGTAATATATGGCAGCAAAATCATATCCTTCAATCACACCAAGGACTTCACTATTCAATGCAAGTTCGGTCCCCTTGCCGGGAATATAGGTAAGTGAGTACCTTTCACCTTTTTTAACATCACGATACATGGCGTGGATCGCATCAAGTTTTCCTTTGATTTGTGTAAGTTCATCTTCCCATGCATTATTGCGAAGAAGCGCCTCTCCGGATTCGGCAAACTGTTCTGCTTTCATATCGGAAAGAAAATGAAATACCATTTTTTTCGGTTTATCTTCAAGGACATTCCCGTTTGACACATCCTCCGGCAAATACAGTGCTGCTGCGTATACCTTAAAGAAGAGCCATTTCAAGAGCCCCCCTCCCCTGAAACTCAGGGCTTCGTTGCCTTCAGTTAACGTATCTTCAAAGTAAACACCTTTGATCTCTGCTCCGTGTAGTTCAGCAGAATGAATACACATGATCAAAGGAACCATCAGTATAAGTATAATTTTCTTCATTTTTCGTGGTGTCACCTCCTATGTAATAATATCAAACATGAGATTTAATGCAAAGCAGCAATAAATTTATATTAAACATGACAAATGTCATATGGACAAATATCATATGATTGCGTGATAAAAAAAGATATGGTATATAACAAATATAAATGGCTGAAGCCAATTCACTATTAAGGCAAGGGGAAGGAGGATATTCAATACAAATTACAGTAATTTTTACTAACTAAATTAAACTAAAGGAGGAAAATTTATGGATTCAAAATATTATTGTGACACTGTACAATCGGAATTATCAGGACTAAAGGCACGTGCCTATGATACTCTCCGTCAGCTTGAAAAAATGCCGAACAAGGATAAGCTTGCCCCTCAATTTCAGGAGGTGCATGCACTGGTTGACGACCTCAATGTTACAATTGGTCGTCTCAGGTCCGAGTGCCCGGTTGACTTCAGTTCTCAAAGAAGTGAGATTGAAAAAAAGAAGATTGAGCTGCTTGCAAAAATTGACTGGTGGGACCAGGAACATTTTCCCGGAGGATACGCCGGAGGATAAAGATAAGCTAACATCAAGTTGAAAAAGGCGGGTTCTTTGAACTCGCCTTTTTCTTGTTCTTTCGTCTACCCTGTAATTGAATTTGTTTTATATATAATATTCCTATGTTTAATGATATAGCTGAAAATTTCTACCGCTACCGGGAACAAAACGGTCTTACATCATACACCGTACGTAAATTCAGAACACTGGTGTACAGCTTCTACAGAAAACATGCACGTGATGACCTGCCCTGGCGCAATACAGATAATCCCTATGAGATCCTTGTCTCCGAGATCATGCTTCAGCAGACACAGATCGAGAGAGTTTTACACAAGTATCCTTTATTTTTATCAAAATACCCTGATTTTCCGTCACTCGCCCGCGTACGGCTTCGTTCTCTTTATAAAGTATGGCAGGGAATGGGATATAACCGTCGGGCACTTGCTTTAAGAGAGATTGCCCGCACGGTTGTAAAGCCCCCGTATCATGGAACTCTTCCCTCAGATACAGATACACTCATGCGCCTCCCTCACGTCGGTCAGTCAACCGCAGGGGCTCTTTTAGCATTTGCATTTAATAAGCCCTCGGTTTTTATTGAAACAAATATACGGAGGGTATTCATTCATTTTTTCTTTCGGGAACAGGAGCGGATAGAAGACCGTGACATTATTCCGTTGATAGAAAAAACACTTGACAGAAAAGATCCCCGGAACTGGTATTATGCACTCATGGATTACGGATCTGCTCTGAGGAATCTTAAAGATAATCCGAATTTGAAGAGTACTCAATATAAAAAGCAGAGCACTTTTGCAGGTTCGAACCGTCAGATACGGGGAAAGATACTGAGTCTCATCAGTAAACAGCAATACCTACCTTTGAAGGATTTATCAGGACAGTTGAATGTGCCCCATGATAAGATTGTGAAGGTTGTTGACCAGCTACGTGAAGAGGGATTTATCAAGAAAAAAGGACGTTATATCAGGATGGGTTAGCTCTCATATTTTCCGCATGACCAGCCTGTCCCCATGATTTCTACTGCTCGCATAACACTAAATTTTAATAATTATTACCGGGGTGTTTTAATGATCATGCTGGAGCAGGGTGTTACGCAATTTGAAGTTTTTCCCCCATTGGCTTAAGTACATCTTTAAACATGTGGGATGCCTTAAACAACTCAACTCCTATAAGATTCCCTTTGCTATCAAGTTCCATATTCACACCAGGAGATATCTCGACAACTTCAGCCTCCTCTCCTTTTCTTGCGAGGTAGAGAATGTCTTCCTTGTCATCATAAAAGACCTTGAAATCGTCCATTATATTTTCCTCCATCTTCCCGACTGAATCCGGTTTTCTTTTTGACCTTCCTTTAAGGGATGTATGGTCAGAAGAGTAACGTTTGCACCTTCATATTTATATGCTACCATTATATCCCGTTCTTTACCATAAATAACAGCCTTTGTAACTGCGATTTCATGTCCTGTCTCCGCATCTTTGAATCGAGTTTCTGCATTCTTGAAAATTTCTCCTGGCAAATCAATTTCAATCTTTCGCAGGGCAATTCTTGTTTCTATGTGTTTTGAATATTTAATCTGCATAGCACATGACCGGTCACCTCATACGAGTAATTGGCCAGGATTTCTACATCTGTTCTGGTCCCTGAGACTTTACGCTACAAGCTTCACAGTAGTTATCTCATTGACCCTGATTATTTATATATTCCCCTTCTTCATGCGTTCAGCTGGTCATCGCCACTACTCATCTGATTTATATCAATTATTCAAGATGTTACATTTTAGTAAATTCACAGTGTTTGTACAAGGTAAAATTATAAGTATACTTGAGTAAAAGCACTTAGCAGATTTATTATTAGTAGAACCATAATCGGAATTGTTCTGATGGTTTCTTATAATCATTAAAAGTAATGCCATGAACGATAAACGGACAAGACTTATTAGGAATGGAAAAACAGGCACAGGACCAGTCATCTACTGGATGAGCAGGGACCAGCGTATGCATGACAACTGGGCGCTCCTGTATGCCCAGCGTCTTGCATTGGAGCAGAAAACTCCCCTCATTGTGGCATTCTGTCTTGTCCCTCATTTCCTCGAAGCAACGATCAGGCAATATGGATTCATGCTCAAGGGACTGCAGGAACTTGAAGCAG
>CALZMZ010000153.1 GCA_945788685.1 Thermodesulfovibrionia bacterium
GTCTTCGGGTAATAATCCCTTTTTTCCGTCCTGTCGCCGGCATGTGCATGTTCCGGCTGGGAGCCTTTATGCACAGAAACAGCACCATGCTGATCATGTCCTGCCGCTTCATCATCTTTTTCATGGATATGAACATGCTTTGTCGGCCACTCGTCCAGAATCATTACGTATTCCCTGTCATAGGTAAACTTCTCCTCTTTCGGCTCGACGATAAATGCTCCGTACATACCCATGTCCATATGGTGCGCACTGTCAACATGGCAATGGTAAAAAGAGGTCCCCAGTTTATCCGCCGTAAACTCATACGTGTAAGATTCTCCCTTTCTTACAGGTTTCTGGCCAATGTACGGAACACCGTCCATAATGACCGATTTCCTCTGTCCGTGAACGTGTATCGTATGCTTTCCGCTCGACTCATTTTTCAATATGATACGGACCTGGTCTCCCTCGGTCATTCTTAGCGTGGGCCCTGGAATGGTCCCGTTAAATCCCCAACCCATCATGGGAGCATCGGGAAACAGTTCAAATCCTATGTCCCTGACCGTCAGGGTGAATACCTTAACCGTCTTTCCCTTCTCAATGATGATTTCAGGCTTCAGTTCCTCCAAAGAATTTTTCATTCCCAGCACTGCGTCAAATCCGGCAGGTGTTTTTGCTTTTATATATTCATACCCCTCGGAAGTCCTTAAATAGGGGAACCGCCCATAACAAGAATTACATTTTCAATTCTGTACAGACCGTTTCCCTTCTCGACAATTTCTGGTTCTGTAAACACCCCATGCCCCATTTCCGGCATCCATGGGGTAAACGTAATGTCAGCTCCTGTCAATCCTTTCCCCTGCTTATCACTGATCTTAAAATCTATAGTATTGAGACCTACGAGAAGCCTTTTGTCCAGAGTATTCATCTCAACACTGAACAATCCTTTTTCAGTTGTCTTTATCGTGCTGTCCGCATACTGTATGGCTGCCTTGTCAAGATTATGTCCCTCATCTCCCATACCAAAGGTCGCATACCCGATTAAAGCAATCAATACAAATATAATAATAGAATTTCTCAATATCGCCTCCTTGCGCTTGTCCTGTTAGAGGAGAAGAGATCTTATAGCAGGACAAACTTATTTAATAATGAATGATAATCAACTAAACATCATCACAATATGCCTTAAAAGACAAAATACCATTCATTCTGCGAATTTCAGCGGGCTGCTTAACGTTCCGAGAAACGCCTCAAGCTGCTGCAATTCCAAATCATTCAAATCGCCGTGCTCAAGGTCAGCGCTTCTTTCTCCTGGTTTAAGATCTCTGTAAAATTTCAATACATCCATTAATGTATCTATCTGTCCTGCATGCATATATGGGGGGCGATCTGCGACATTTCTTAATGTTGGTGTCTTAAATGCTCCAATATATTTTTCTGTATCTGTATCTATAAATCTAAGTTCAACGCAATCTCTCGGACTGGCATCGCTGTATTTACCTAAACAGTTGAACTCATCAGCAAGGACCTTTCCGATTGCAGATGCACGGCCTTTATCCGGCGGCAGGTGTTTGGGTTGGGATACCCCGACATTGTGAAAATCGCCATTAGTAAAAAGTGGACCGGTATGGCAGTTAGTACACTTTGCTTTACCGATAAACAGTCTTAATCCTTTAACCTCATTATTACTCATTGAACTCATCATGCCTTTGTTATCATTGCTCATCACTGCCTCAACGTATCTGTCAAAGCGGGATGGTTCAGGTACAATTGTCCTGACAAAGGCCGCAATTGCCTTGCCCATGTTTGCATATACCTGATTAATGCTCTCTCGTGTATCAGATGGAATAGCAAGCCACTTTTTTAATGAGGCAGGTTCATCAGGGGATGGTTTGGCAATAAGAGAAAGATCATGTTCAAGAAGCTCATCAGGTATTTGAGGGAATATTTCGTTATATTCTTTCTGATAATATTCACTAATGATAACGGCGCTCTGTGTTCTGGTAAAACCATGTTCCACTGGGCTTTCAAAGGGTCCAAGTGCCTGTGCCCAGAGACTGTCCTTTCTACCATCCCAGAATAGCCACGTATAATAACCTGCACCTACCAGTGTCATGGTACGCCTGTCTGTTCTGCCTATGCCATGTGCAAGAGGCAGGTTATCCGCAAAATTCCTGTTTACAGGATGACATGTTGCGCATGAGACTTTCAGATTGCCACTGAATCGGCTGTCAAAAAATAGTTTATTTCCCAGGGCAGCTGCATTAGGATCATCTGCATACTTGTTGGATGGATTTTTAGGCAGGGGAGGCAGATTACCAATCCATAGGGACTGAAGGACTGCTTTTTCACTTTCACTCCAGGAGTGCAAATCCATCGCATACGTAGTTGCAACAGGAATGAGGATCGCTGATATACTTAATGTCAATATTGCTAACATCTTATAGGCAGACTTCATCTTTTCTCCTCTCATAGCTGATATCTGTTACTAATCATTGTTCGTTGTCTGTCATTCCGGCAGCCTGCCGGTAGGCAGGTCCTTAAGCCGGTCGAAGCGACTCTCGCGAAGACTCGCATCGAGAATCCGGTGTTTTTTAATAAATTCTGGATGCCCGACTACAGACCCCTGCTTACTGACTGCTGGGGCAGGCTTCGGGCATGACAACAATCAATATTGACATTTTATACACAGACTCTATCTAAAACTATTACCTTAAAATCAGGTTAAACTTTACACTGTCCTGCTTATCATCAGTTTTAATATTAAAATCTATTACCCACCATCCCGGCATACTGAACTTCATTCCCTCAACAAGATATTCTCCTGAACTGATTTCCTGTGTTACTTCCGGTTCTGTCGGCAGGCCGTGTCCGTGCTCAGGCATGTTTCCATCCAGAGAAATTATGGCGCCTGTGACAGGGTCACCTTCTGCTGTCAACACATTGAGCCTCCAGCTGTGGATCTTATTCACAGGAGCAGGTTCACGATCACTCGTGTAGGAAACCTTGAATGCTTTATTTGATGAAAGCCTGGATGTTGAAAGATCAAGGTCTGCAGGGGCTTTCGTTACGACCATTTTATGATCATGCTCACGAGCATGTCCTGTTTCTGCTTTAACATCAGGAAAATCAAATACAACGATGTCTTTAATATTATCTTTACTTATTTCTATTCTCATTTCCCAAAGACCGCCCATGACAAGAGTCACATCCTCAACCCTGTAAAGACCGCCGCCGCGTTCAGTAATGTTAGGGGGCGTAAAAACTCCATGACCCATTTCAGGCATCCACGGAGTAATTGTTATATCTGCTCCTACTACTTCCCTGTCATTTCTGTCATGAATAATGATATCCGCAGCATTCACACCCACTTTGAACATCTTGTCCTCTACCATCATCTCCACACTATAGTTTTCTGCCTGAGTAACCTTATAAAAACTCTTTTCATAGTGCCGCTTATGTTCATCATGTTTATTCGTTTCTTTGACAGCTGTCGCGCAACCGGCCAGAATGAAAATCAGACTCAATACCATGACTGATCTCAATGATTTCACTATACCCTCCATTTCAGCAAATGATAATTCATTCATTTATAAAATAGATTCATTCCATATTTATTCAGACTATAATAGCAATGAATATTATTTAGTCAATAATTTCTTAAAAAAAAGTACTGATATACACATCTGTATCAGGAAGATGAACAAAAAATGCCCATCTTCCTGATCGTGTAATGAAAATTACGGCATGCTTTTTAGAAGCTCCAGTACCTTTAGCTGAGCTTCAGCCAGCTCATGGGTAAATGCCATACCCTTGTGCTTATCCGGTGACATCCCCTCTGTATGCATCTTCATCATGTCACTTCCTGACATGACTTCATTCCAGAGCTTTTCAGCATTCCTGATCATTTTATCACCATGATTCATGGCTCCT
>CALZMZ010000154.1 GCA_945788685.1 Thermodesulfovibrionia bacterium
TCAACATCTTTTCTTGGAGTAGGCTCTGGATGTCCCTCTTCATACCCATATACAATAAGTGCAGCTACCGTCTCTTCTTCCGGCAACCCCACTATTTCGGATATCGAATCTTCATCGATTACGCCCATAATACATGTTCCAACACCTTTGGCATGTGCTGCCAGGCAGAATGTCTGACATGCAATACCGGCATCGAATGCTTCCCATACATGAGCTTCTGAAGTGGCAATATTATAGTCATCGAGTTTGCCGCTTTTCCCTTTGACAAAGCTCAACACAGCGACACCCTGTGCATTTTCCAGTGTCTTTACATTATAAACAAACCCTTTAACACCATCCGTTGCGAGTTTTTTTATGGTTGCCTCATCATCAACCAGTGTATACCTTGCTATCTGATAATTTGCCCATGAAGGCGCCCATCGGCTGATCGAAACAATTTCCTTCATTGTCTCTCTGTCTACTTTTTCATTTTTAAATTTACGAACGCTTCTGCGTTCCCTGATCATGGTAATTGCATCCATTTTTTGTCTCCTCTGTTTTTGTTAAGATACAGCAAGAATAAACCATATTGACACTCAACACAAGAGGTTGAGGTCAGGCCTGCACATTTCACAGAATACCTGAAACCAGAGACAATCCGGCTTGACACCGTTCACGTGACACCACCCGGTCATGTAATCTGAAACATTTGACAAAGGCCGCCTGCCTGGAGATAATTTGATTATCAGAATGATATATTTATAAAAAGGAGCTGAAAGATGAAAAAACTGCTGGTCATTATCAGTATCATGTTTCTGATGAATAGCTGTACAAAAGAAGAGGCAGCTGACAAAACCCCTGAAATGCAAAAGACAGACATGAAGGCATCTGAGTTAGAAACACCAGTCAACAAAGAGGAAGAAACAGAAAATGCCATGTCAGCCATTAAAATGTTTGCAGGTGCATTAAAATCTGAATTAAAGAAAGCTATTGAGGAAGGCGGGCCTGTTAATGCTATCAGCGTCTGTAACACCAGGGCCATGGAAATTGCCAATAAGGTATCAGAGGAAGAGGGTCTGAAAGTCGGCCGTGTCAGTTTAAAAAACCGGAACCCGAAAAATGCCCCGAATGATTGGCAGAGAAAAACCCTGGAAGATTTTGAAGCACGGAAAGCAAAAGGGGAATCAGTGGAATCGATGACCTATGCAGAAATTACTGAACAAAAGAACGACAGACAGTTTCGTTTCATGAAAGCAATCCCAACAGGTGAGGTCTGTATATTTTGCCATGGTGATAATATAGCACCGGAAGTCATGACAAGGCTGAAGGAGTTATACCCGGATGACAGGGCAACAGGATTTAACATAGGAGACATTCGGGGAGCCTTTGTGGTAACAAAAGAATTTCCGGGATAATCAGAAATCAGGAAATATCTTTATTTCAAGTTCCCTGCTGTCATCAACATTCTGCACAGCTGTTAATATGCCGCCTTCAACATATTCCAGCTTGAAGTTGCCAAAGCCCTGCCTGACCACGTTCTGTGCATCAGAAGGGCATCCTGCCTCACAGCCCGCCACACCCTTGATCATTCTGGGAATGAGTTTATCAAGTTCATAGGATTCAAGTGCAACATCATTTCTGTTTCCAAATTCAATAACCTCATTCATAACAGCCGATATATCAAACCTGAAAGGGTTTTCAATATCAACAGGAAGTGATTCCTTACCAATTCGTATATCCAAATCCATTTATTAACCTCCATAGATATAAGTTAAAAGTGAAAAGTAAAAAGTCATAAGCTTTCACTTCTTACTTCTTACTTCTTACTTCTTACTTCTTATTTCTTAGTTCTTACTTCTTAGTTCTTATCAAGCAGATATTTCTGAAGTTTCTGCAAGGCATTAGACCTGTGGCTGATTGCGTTCTTTTCTGTATCACTCATCTCTGCGAACGTTCTGTCTGAACCTTCCGGATAAAAAAGCGGATCATATCCAAAGCCGCTCATCCCTTTCAGTTCTGTGCTGATTCGGCCCTTGACATAGCCCATAAAGGTCTTTATCTCATCCCTGGATGCAAGGGCTATGCAGCAGACAAACTGTGCATCTCTTTTATCTTCCGGGACATCTTCCAATGCCTGAAGGAGTTTACTGTTATTTGCCTTATCATCGGAATCTTTTCCTGCGTAGCGTGCCGAATAAACACCCGGGGCCCCATCCAGAGCATCCACCTCCAGTCCTGAATCATCTGCCACTGCAGTCATACCGGTAGCTCTGGCTATCTGTTTTGCTTTCTTAATTGCATTGGCCTCAAACGTATCGCCATCTTCCACAACATCTTCCATTTCAGGAAAGTCATCCAGAGTATAAATCCTTGATTCAGCTCCCACAGGGCTGAAGATTTTTTTTATCTCTTCAATTTTCTTTTTATTTCTTGTCGCAAGAACTAGGTCCATTATTTATATAACTCCCGCTTTAAGCTGTGAGCAGTAAGTTCTTTACTCTTTACTCTTTACTCTTTACTCTTTACTCTAATTTTGCAGCCAGTTTTATCGCCTCGATCATACTTGACGGATCAGCCCTGTTCTGCCATGCAATATCAAAAGCCGTTCCATGATCAGGAGATGTCCTGATAATGGGCAGTCCGACGGTCATGTTCACTCCTGATTCAAATGCCAGCATTTTAAAAGGTATCAGCCCCTGGTCATGATACATGCAGACAACCATATCAAACTCATTATTCACTGCCTTGTGAAATACAACATCAGGAGGATAAGGACCGCTTACTTTAATCCCCTCCCTTTGAACAACTTTCATTGCCGGGATTATCGAACTGACTTCTTCCTTACCCATCACTCCGGACTCCCCTGCATGGGGGTTAAGACCTGCAACTGCAATCTCAGGATCTTTTATTCCCAGCAACGCAGCCCCCTTTTTGGCCAGCCTGATTGTTTTTAAGACAGTATGCTTTGTTATTTTCTTCGGCACATCCTTAAGGGGTGTATGTATTGTACAAAGAATGACCCTTATTTTTCTGCTTACAAACATCATTGCATATTCCCTGGCACCAGTCAGTTCTGCCAGAAGTTCAGTATGTCCGGGCCATGCATAACCGGCCATGTGCAACGATTTTTTGGAAATCGGTGCTGTAACAATACCATCCACCTCGAGTTCAAGGGTAAGTTCAACAGCTTTCTGAATATATTTCACAACTGCCCTGCCCGCACCTCTGGACGGAACATTTTTTTTGAATCTGTAAGGCGATCCGATATCAACAACACATTGATCGAAAGTTTCGATTTCCTGACCGCTTCTTTAACAATGGCCGCATCACCAATGACAACAGGGCTGCAACATCGGTTTATTGCCCTGTCTGTAAGCGCCTTAACAGTGACTTCAGGCCCGATACCCCCCGGTTCGCCCATTGTAATAGCTATCTTTTTTTTCATAGTTTATAAAATATTTGAATAGTTAATGACTAATTAGTGTTTGTGTATAAACAAGACAATGGAGTTGTCATTCCCGCAGTCTTCTGGGCGGGAATCCAGTGTATTTAGTAAGTCCTGGATGCCCGATTAAAAACTTCGGGCATGACAAAACAAATATTAGCAGTTTATTCATAAACTTTCATTAGTCAGACACACATATTAATTTCAAACTTGTTCCGGTAGAGCAACAATCGCGTCCAGCTCAATCTGAACATCAAGGGGAAGTCTGGCAGCCTGAAACGTGCTTCTTGCAGGAGGGTTAGTCGCAAAATATTTTGCATATACAGCATTGAATCTCGGAAAATCCTCCATGTCTGCAACATAACAGGAAACCCTCAGGACATCCTCCATAGTTGCTCCGGCACCTTCAACTATTGCCATAATATTTTTCAGCGCTGCTTCAGTCTCATCCTCAATAGTGCCCCGGATAATTTCACCAGACTCTGCATCTATAGGAATCTGTCCTGATATATACATTAAACCCTTATGAATAACTGCCTGTGAATATGGTCCGATCGGTTTTGGCGCCTTTTCAGTTAGAAATATTTTCTTATCAGCCATTTCAATCACCTCGTATGTTTTTCAGATAGATTACAACAAGAAGAATTTGCTTGACAACCGCCTGGCCAGGAAATACACTTGATATTAGATGCCCTGAGTATTCAGATTTATCATGTATTGACTCTTGAATCATGGTCCTCAAAAGAATTTCTAATCCTCAAAGGAGGCAGCAATGAAACAAAACATGGGAACAGTTGATCGCTTTGTCAGGATCATACTTGCAGTTATCGTGGGAATTTTGTATGTTACAGGACAGATTTCCGGAGCAGCGGCAATAATTCTGGGTATAGTAGCTGTTGCATTTATACTGACAGGTGCAGTTGGACATTGCCCTGCCTATACACCTTTTAATATATCTACTACAAAAAAGGAGAATAACGTATAGGGCACGGACCACAGGATTAATTTTATTTTAATCAACTCAACTAAAGGAGATAGTAAATGAACGTTGAAAAAGCAGGAGAAGAGTACAGGTGCAATATATGCGGTAATGAAGTAAAAGTAACAAAATCAGGCGGCGGTGAACTGGTGTGCTGCGGAGAGGCAATGGAAAAAACAGCGGGATAGGAGGTTACATAATGTCAAATTCAATAAAAGGATCTAAAACAGAGCAAAATCTTTTAAAAGCATTTGCAGGTGAATCACAGGCAAGGAACAGATACACGTATTTTGCGAGCAAAGCAAAAAAGGAAGGGTTTGAGCAGATATCGGCATTCTTTCTCGAAACTGCTGAAAATGAAAAAGAGCATGCCAAGGTCTTTTTTAAACATCTTGAAGGCGGTGACCTGGAAATTACAGCGGCCTACCCTGCTGGAATTATAGGAAGTACAAAAGAAAATCTTGATCATGCAGCAGCAGGTGAAAAGCTTGAATGGACAACTCTTTATGCTGATTTTGAGAAGATTGCCCGGGATGAAGGCTTTCCTGATGTTGCCGAGTCATTCAAACAGATCGCGAAGGTAGAGAAGTTTCATGAGGAGAGATACAGGAAACTGTCAGCCAATGTTGAAAGCAACAGTGTCTTTAAGAAACCTTCA
>CALZMZ010000155.1 GCA_945788685.1 Thermodesulfovibrionia bacterium
AAGTTTATCGTAATCGTCAGCAGGTGATGATATTGCATATGACCGGAACCCGAGCGGGGTATGACATTTCACACATGCCTTCATCTCCAGGACTTCACCCGCAGTCTTTGCTTCTTTGAAGAACAGTTTTGTAGCG
The DNA here is from genome assembly GCA_945788685.1 of Thermodesulfovibrionia bacterium. Classification (GTDB taxonomy): domain Bacteria; phylum Nitrospirota; class Thermodesulfovibrionia; order UBA6902; family UBA6902; genus CALZJD01. The sequence goes on from CALZMZ010000155.1 coordinate 137, forward strand.
GCCCTCCATACAGGGTCAACAAACGCCTTGCTGTGCATTGAACCGTTCCACTGCTCAAAGATTTCAGAATGGCAGCTCTCACACACTTCCGGCTCTATGAACTGCTCAACCCTGACTTTTTTAAAATCAAACATCTCATGTTTTTCTATATCCATTACCTGTTTGATTTCTTTATCTTCTGATTTTTCAACAGGGGCGTCTTCTTTTACCTGTCCCCTGCCAGCCAGATAACCTGCAATCTTTTCAGCCTCACCTGCAGCTATTATCTGTCCTGCCTTTTCTGAATATACAACCATTCTTGCTATTGTCCGTTCCCATGACTTCAGATTCTTGGTTTTTTCGAGAGACCGCTCAAGGGTATGGCATTTAACACATTTTTTTTCAAACAGCTCTTTCCCGGTATCTGCCGAGGCAAAAGTATTTGACAGGATTAAAAATACGGTACATAACGGAATATATATGTGTTTCATGATATGCGCTCCATTTTAAATTAAAAAGAAATGTGGCCTGGATATTGATTTTTTATCATAATTCAGAATATTTGGCAAATCAGCATTATTTATAACTGGATAGATACCTCCTGTTTTTCTCATATTCATAGTGATCAGCAGCTTCAGACTGCGGCGGCTATGCACTGAATTTATATTGACTATTATAGTCCTGAAACGTTACGTTAATAGCGATTAGTTTTATTATATAAAATAAGCATTTTCAATTTCCAATATTCCTGCAGTACATTACCGGAGGTAATAATGAGCGGATTTCCAGATAAGATAAGTATAAAGCTTGATTCTCCATGTTATACAGGATCGGTCCAGAAACTGTATGATGTTTCTGGTCACCCTGATCTGATGATCAGTGAGACAACTGCCGGGGGGTCGGTCTTTGATGTAGGAACAATATTTAATATTGAGGGCAGTGATGTGGGCAGGGCCAGTTTCCGTCATCTTGTATTTCAGGAGCTGCAGAACCCTGAGTCATGGGAAAAGCTCTCCAATGAACTTTCTGATTCAGGTTTAATGGAAAAAGATGATAGCGGCATTATCCAAAAGACCCTTTCGACATTTAAACAGCACGGGGCTTTGACTCACCATGCTGGTATGCTGGACAGAAGCACCGGAGAAGTCTTTGCAAAGGGGTTTCCTCCGGAACTGAGCAACCTTACCCTGATAAAGAAATATACTGTGCAGAAGCCTGAGCTTAAAAAAGTCCTGGGATGGCACTTTTATGATTACAAAACATATCATGCAGAAGACGGTTTTGTCATTCCCCTTGAATATATTGTCAGATTGGGAATAACCAGCGGCTCTTCTATTTTAAGGAAGTACAATGCACTGAGTGATACAAATAAAAAGACCTATCTCAGTGAACTCGGACTTAACAGATCGTTAAGCCCATGGACCCGATTTGACAGTCCTCTTGTTGACCTCACAACAAAATACGAACCCGAGGACAGAAATATAAGCCGTCAGGAGGCCGCATTGATTTCAAGTCTTAATGGAGATGCCTTTTCAAGGTCAATGGTCATGGCCATCCTCGGGGCATTTATGCTCCAGAAGATATTTTCCGGAATGGGGCTTTACCTGTGGGACCTTAAGTGGGAGATAGCAAAAGATGGAGACGACCTTGTTTTTGTGGATACGATTGATACTGATTCAGTAAGGGTAACCATGAACATTAAAGACAATGACAAATCCTACTTTGTACACTTCAACAAACAGGTGATGAGGGATTATTACAAAATTATGCACCCTGAATGGCTCAATGCTGTTAATGAAGCCAAAAAGGCTGCGTCTCAGTCAGCCAGGCCATTCACCGAAATCCTGTCTGAGGGACAGGGCAAGGGTGATTATCCGAATAATCCTGATATAGACAAAACTTTTCTTGATTTGCAGAAAGACAAATTTAAGATGATCCAGCACTTTATTCAGCACCAGGACCAGGACATGAGCAAAGAAGCGGAAAAGATAGCAAGAGCAGAGCTTGATTATTATTTCAGTTCAGGGAACAGGGAGAAGTATGAAGCGTTAAATGCGGTCTAAACTATGCTGTATACCGTTCATTGAACTGGCATACGTTAAACAGTAAACCCTGCATCAAAGACTCTGTGGCAGGAGGGGCAGATGAAAAGCCATTTTGTAACATCACCTTCTTTTTTGAACATGGAATGAAAGCCGTCCTTGTAACCGCATAAAGGACAGATCTTAAACTCCTCATCCATAGTGACTTTATTTATTTCAAAGTCCATGCAAAGCTCCTCTGTATATGAAGTCAAATAATTCTTATTATCTAAATATGACGAAGACTTAATAGCTTCGTGACTAAATCTTAGCGATTTGCCAGGATAAACTGATCAGCTAATCAAACTTAATAGATAAAAAGATCTCATCTGTCTTGTATTTTAATGCATGAACACGCTTTAAATCCATGTGATCATTCCACCCCTTCAATAGACCGGAATAAGACATATTAAATATATCAGTTTAAAAACAAAATCTTACTTGACATATAAATATGTATTGTTATACTAGAAGGAGCTCTTTAATAAAAATTATCAAATTTATATAACGTTGTGTAGTAAATACATTGTTTTCTCATAGATAGGGGTAGGAAAATGAAGAAGGACGCTGTAATTTTGCTGGCCGAAGATGATGACGGTCATGCAGGGCTTATTTCCAGCAATTTGAAATACGCCGGGATTTCAAATGATATTATTTTCCTGGAAAACGGTGAAAAAACGTTAGACTTTCTTTTCAAAAGAGGACCTGGCCCTTATCGTGAGGATGAAGTCCCTTATATCCTGCTTTTAGACGTTCGCCTTCCCGGTATCGATGGAATAGAGGTCCTGCGTCGATTAAAAAACGACAAATGGGTCAATGATATCCCTATCATTATGCTAACTGTTATTGATGATATGCAACAGATTAAGCAATGTAAGGATTTAGGATGTGAAAATTATTACGTTAAGTTTTCAGACCACAAACAATTTTCTCAGACCATAGGGGAGCTGGGTAACTATATAAAGGCTGAGGTGATTCCCAAATTTGGAAACGCCTGACCATCTTCAGTGCATTATGATGAAGATACAGCTTCATATCCA
>CALZMZ010000156.1 GCA_945788685.1 Thermodesulfovibrionia bacterium
GGGACCTGCATGAAGAAACTTGGGTCCTATCCTTCGGTCAAGTCCCATTGCCTTTGCAACCATCTGAACATCTCCGCCAACAGATTCGCAGAGGTTTGCCACTTCGTTAATAAAAGATATCTTGGTGGCAAGAAAGGCGTTGGAGGCATATTTAATAAGTTCGGCTGTTTTTACATCTGTAATAATAATCGGGGCTTCAATTAAATACAGAGGGCTGTACAGGTCTTTCATAATCGCTGTTGCCTGGTCGCTGGACGTTCCTATTACCACCCTGTTGGGATGCATGAAGTCTTCAATGCCGGCGCCTTCTCTCAGAAATTCCGGATTGGATACTACATCAAAATCAACGCTCTCCTTCAGATGTTTTGAGATTATGTTCCTCACCTTCTCCCCTGTTCCTACAGGTACCGTACTTTTCGTAACTATGACCTTGTAGCTGTTTATGTGATCGGCTATCTCCTTTGCTACCCCTTCAACATATTTCATGTCTGCTGATCCGTCCCCGCGGGGAGGGGTCCCAACAGCAATAAAGATTACAAGTGAAGATTCAACAGCAGCTGCGATATCAGATGTGAACTGCATGCGGCCGGCTGTTATGTTTCTTTGCATCAGCTCTTCAAGGCCTGGTTCATAAAAAGGGACAACGCCTTTTTTCAAAGACTTAATCTTTTTCGCGTCATTATCAACACAGGTCACGTTCAGTCCGAATTCAGCAAAACATGCCCCGGTAATCAGTCCAACATAACCGCTTCCTATTACAGCAATATGCATACTACCCCCTTAAAATTACTCAACCTGGTGGGTTGAATCAAGAAATTATGAGATTAAACGATTCAGAATTATTATTTTACACTGTCTTTGTTGTCATTGCAAAAAAATATGCGCATTTTACAGAAAAGCGTCCTTTTTGCCTGACTAACCACCTTTATTCAGCTTTGCGGTGAAATGTCCGATCTTGATCTTGCTTTTAACAATGACCGGCAGTTTTCTTTCATCATCGGTAAGCCAGATATACATGTCCCCTTTTCTCATAAATATGCCCTCGGACTTCAGAAGCGGCTTTATTACTATGGTGTCGAATTCGCCGGCAGGGACACTGACTCTTTCTTTCCTTAATATCTGGACCTCGGTATTATAGAGCTTCTTATTATCGAAAATATCCAGGTATTCCGAAGTACCAACTTTTAAATTTCTTTTCGAAAGCGCATAAAAAGCGGACAGTATATCATAAGCCGGTCTCTCCAGATCATACTCCATATGTATATTTTTAATCAGATCACGAAATGTGACCTTATGAGACCTGCCACCTTCCAGTCGTTCAAATACAGTTAATTTATTTCTTCTTTTCCTTCCCTGATGGATTTTTAACATATTGCTTCTTGGATAGCCGTCGTGATTAAGTATGCTTTCAGAAATATCATCAATCTTATAAAACATGGATATGATCCCCGTAGACGTTGCGCGGGTTGTTATCTTAATGTTTTCTGCAGTCGTATCATACGTCATTACCGCTTTGCCGGCTATGAAACCTGCCAGGTAGACTGTATACTCAAACTTCTTATGCACCGTATCACCGGCAGCAGCAGGAGCAGGACAAACAGAATGGAACGTCATGATTGCCAGTGCAATAAGAGAAGGAAAAGTCAGATGTCTTATTCTCACGGGTATTTTTTTGCTGTATAAAAAACTATTTATTTTCATTTTTTAATATCCAGTCAACGGCATCGGTTAAATCTTTTGCTATATGAGAAGCGCCTGTTTTTTCAAAAAGCGGGGTTGATGACAGAAGAACGCCCGTGGCTCCCGTGTTTTTGGCGAGCATAACATCTGATTCCTTATCACCAATCACATATGAAGACTTTAAATTAATCTTATGTTCGTTTCCTGCCTTAAGCAGCATCATGGGTTCAGGTTTTCTGCACGGGCATTTTTCATCAGGATGATGAGGACAATAATAAGAGTCGTCCAAAGACAGCTCTTTCTGAAGATATGCATTGGAATCAATAACAAACTTCCTGTCAACAATTCCCCGGGCTATTCCTGACTGGTTGGTGACACATATAAGTTTAAAACCAGCTTCCTTTAATTTTTTTAAACTGGATTTTGCACCGCGTATGATAACCAGGTCATCAAAGCTGTTTAAATAGTTTTTATCTTCAATCATGGTACCGTCTTTGTCAAGAAAGACAGCCCTGTTCACAGGCAGCACGTCTTTAACAGCAGTACATACCTCTTGAGCAGTAATATCAGTCATACATCTTAAATGTGCTTCCGGACATTCCCGTTTCATACAGGGAGAACACGGAATATGAGTCGAAATAATTTTATGTATCTTACCATAAGGACCGGTCCGTACCGGGCTGGTCGAGCCGAATATCGCAATCACCGGTACAAGTAAAGCAGAGGCCATATGCATCGGACCTGAGTCATTTGATATGAACGCGTCACATTCAGAGATTAATGATGCGAGTTCCCTTACATCTGTCTTGCCTGACATAATTAATAAATTGGACCTGTATTTTTCTATTTTGAATTTTATTTTCAGCCTGTTGATTTCGGTTAAGATTTCATTTGAAATCTCTGTCTCTGATGCACCACCGAAAATAATGACCCTGCCATTTATCTCAGTAAAGATTTTTATTATTAACTCTGCAAACCGCTCTGGCAGCCATCTCTTGGCCGATCCATAGGCAGCTCCCGGATTGATGCCTATTAATGGTGTGGTGCTGTCAGAAAAGCAGGAAGAAACAAGATTTCTGGCCCACGTTCTTTCGGTGTCAGATATGGGTATGTGCGGCGCTGATTCAGATGCCTTGATTCCGGCAGAGTTAAGAAGGTCCAGGTAATAATTCACCTGGTGCTGTTGGAGAATATCAGGTTTGATCGGGACCGCATCCGTCAACAACAGGCCTCTGCCATCTTTTTTATACCCAATTCTCTTTGGAATCCCTGCAAGCCATGTGATCAGGGCTGCGTCAAAGGCATTCTGGAGAAGGATGGCAGTGTCAAACTTCTTTGTCCGCAGTTCTCTGGAAAGTCTCATCCTTCCTCTGAAGCCCCTGTGACGATCATCATACAAAATGATCTCATCTATGTCTCTATTTTCTTTAAACAGGTCAGATACCCAGGGTTTAACCAGAAGGGCGATATGAGCATCAGGAAATGATTGACGTATGGCCTT
>CALZMZ010000157.1 GCA_945788685.1 Thermodesulfovibrionia bacterium
AACTGCCGGAACCAATAATCCTGTTTTTATGCTCGATGAAGTGGACAAGATAGGCATGGACTTCAGGGGTGATCCTGCTTCTGCCCTGCTGGAAGTGCTGGACCCTGAACAGAACTTTTCCTTTGCCGACCATTATCTCGGCGTTCCGTTTGATCTGAGCAATGTAATGTTTATCACAACGGCAAACCTGATGGACCCCATTCCGTCCCCGTTAAGAGACCGTATGGAGGTACTCAGCCTGTCCGGATATACTGCTGAGGAAAAAGTCGGCATCGCAAAGAACTACCTTATCCCAAAGCAGTTAACTGAACACGGCATTACTGGAAAGAATATCAAGATCAATGACAGTGCTTTGTTGCAGGTCATTACCCACTACACTATTGAAGCAGGGGTAAGAAACCTTGAACGCGAGATCGCAAATCTCTGCAGAAAAGTTGCGAGGAAGATTGCTGAAGGCCAGGACAAAAAAAACACCATTACAACCGGCAATCTCTCAAAGTATCTTGGGGTTCCCAAATTTCTGCCTGAGGAAGAAATCAAAAAGGATGAAGTGGGTGTAACCACCGGTCTTGCATGGACTGCCGCAGGAGGAGACATTATTTACATAGAATCAACAATCATGAAGGGTAAGGGCAGCCTTACATTGACAGGACAGCTTGGCGATGTCATGAAAGAGTCGGCCCATGCAGCATTGAGTTATATTCGTTCACGAGCAAAGAGCTTAAAACTTCCGAACACCATCTTTTCAAGCAATGATATCCACATTCATGTACCTGCCGGTGCAATACCCAAAGACGGGCCTTCGGCCGGTATAACCATGGCAACTTCAATCGCCTCTGCTTTTACCGGCAGGGCTGTGCACAAGAACATTGCAATGACAGGTGAAGTGACCCTTCGTGGAAGGGTGCTGCCGATTGGCGGCCTGAAGGAAAAAACCCTTGCGGCAAAGAGAATGGGCATTAACAAAGTCATTATTCCCAAGAGAAATGAGAAGGACCTTGAGGAGATCCCTAAATATATCAAGAAGGACATGAAGTTTGTACCTGTCGAAACCATGGATGAAGTGCTGAAACACGCCCTTAAAAAAACGGTAAAGAGAAAGAGCCGTAAGTAGCTGGCCCTGTTGCAGGTCAGGTTCTTATTTTTCAATAATTTTTTATCACGTGAGTCTTTGTCCCTGCATCCCTTGATCTGCCTTATTCCTGCTTGCTCTATTGAAAGCATAAATTATACTTAATCAATGTTAAACTTATAGCATGCAACTTTCAGAAATAGGTGAATTCGGGCTTATACATAAACTGCGTGAAAAATGCAGATCCTCTGCAAAAGACCTGATAGCAGGGATAGGAGATGACGCGGCTGCATTCAAAAACCCCTCCGGCAATACACTTATTACATCTGACATGATGATCGAACATACTCACTTTGATCTGTCATTTACAACTTTTTATCAATTGGGTTACAAGTTCCTGGCAGTAAACATCAGTGACATTCTTGCCATGGGCGGAAACCCGGAATACTTCACGATAAGCCTGGGAATACCTGAAAGAATAAATACCGAAGATATAGAAGAGTTATATTCTGGAATAAATAAAATCGCAGCCAAATTTAAAATTGCAATAATAGGGGGAGACACCTGTTTTTCAAAAAATAACTTTGTGTTAAGCGGGACTTTAACAGGCAGGGTAAAAAATATTATTACCCGTTCAGGCTCAAAAAAAGGAGACGTCATTTATGTAAAAGGAACCCTTGGAGACTCGGCAATGGGTTTGCAGCTTTTGAAAAAGCACGGTAAAAAAGTGCATACATTTTCTCCTTTAACACATCGCCTTAAGGTCATCAAACATCATCTCATGCCGGATCCGGTCCCTCTCAAGTACACAAAAGGGGTCACCTCAATGATTGATATAAGTGATGGACTGCTGATAGATGTAAGCCATCTCTGTGATGAAAGCAGAGTCGGAGCAGTTATTTATGAAAACAAACTGCCTCTTTCAAAAGCTCTGAGAGAGGTTGCAAAAAGACAAGGAAGTGATCCTGTCAAGCTAGCACTGAAAGGCGGAGAGGATTACAGACTCCTCTTCACTTCCAGACATAAACTTAAAACCAGCGCCGTCAAGATAGGCGAGATAACTGAAAAGGAACGTTTAATCATAGATAGTAAAGGAAGAAAACGAGCTCTAACACCTGAGGGATATGAACACTTTAATAAAGGATTCAAGGGGCCCAAGGGCCTAGGGTTCAAGTGAGAGGATTTTTTTAACTCTTGAATCCTTGAACCCTTGAACCCTCGAACCCTGTATTTATATGGCTTATTTCAGAGATAAATTTATAAGCATTTTGAAGGTAAAGGATTCGCCGCACCGGATCGCCCTTGCCTTTGCCCTTGGTGTGTTCGTGGGGATTTCTCCTTTTCTGGGTCTTCATTATATCGGTGCTTTTTTTCTTGCCTGGCTTTTTCGTTTAAATAAGCTGGTTGCTGTTGTTGGTGTGAGCGTAAACAATCCATGGACCATAGTGCCCCTTTCCACCTTCAGCGTCTGGATCGGGGCAAAAATGATGGGGATAAAGGAGGTACTGCCGGAGATTGACTGGGCAGGCATAACTATAACAAAAATTGCCGGTAAATTCGCTGATCTTGAAAGCCTTACTTTTATGACGAAAAAGCTTTGGCCGGTTATTTCGTCTTTTTTTGTGGGATCAATGCTGGCCTGCACTGTATCGGCAATAGCAAGTTATTTTATTGTCCAGATCTTACTGGCAAAGTATAAGAAAGAGGAAACATGCCGCATAAACTGACCCGCACGCATATCCTTTTATTCATTACGACTTTTTTCACAACCCTTATTGCAGGTGCATTGTTAAACGGGGTTATACCCTGGGAGGAACCGGAGAAAATATATCGCGGACTTCCCTTTTCTCTCACACTGCTCCTCATATTGATGGTCCATGAACTTTCCCATTATTTCACTTCCCGCAAGCACCATGTTACTGCCTCTCTGCCATACTTCATACCTGCCCCCCCGATTATTGGAACATTTGGGGCAATAATAAAAATGAAGCCGCCCATTCCTGACAAACGTTCATTAATTGATATTGGAGCATCAGGTCCGATAGGCGGTTTTATCATTGCAATTATCGCCTGT
>CALZMZ010000158.1 GCA_945788685.1 Thermodesulfovibrionia bacterium
AGATGACAGGAGAGGTTGCTGCGCCTGTTGCATTGATTACAGGCTTTTCAACATTTTCAGGATAACTCGGCACTTCATTGAGTTTATTGGACACTCTCAACAGTGCCTCATCAACATCAGTAGCTATGGTAAAACGGAGTGTGACCGACCCCTGACTGTTTAATGAGGAACTTTCCATTTCAGACAAACCCGGGATACCTTTCAGTGCCTTTTCCTGCTCCTCAATTATGTCTCTCTCTATTTCATAAGGAGTAGCTCCCGGCCAAGTAGTCCTGACCTCTATTTCCGGGACCGTAACATCGGGAGTCAATTGATAGGGCATCTGAGAGAGGCCTATCAGGCCGAATAGCAATATCAAAATAACTCCGACAATAATGGTGACAGGTTTTTTTATAGAAAATTGAACTAGATCCATAAGAATATATAAGTGGGAAATAGGAAGTGAGAACTCAGAAGTATAAAACTACTTCTCACTTTTTACTTCTCACTTCTCACTTTTAACCATTACCGGCTGACCCGGTCTTAGTCTTTCATGACCTTTAATAATGACCGTCATCCCTTCGGCAAGTCCTTCCGCAGAAATACCTGCATTCATACCGGCATAGCCGACTATACCTACAGGAACCATGGTGGCATTGGTATCGTTAACTGTATAAACAACCATATTTCCGAAAGAATTTATCACAGCATCTCTCGGAACGATTAAGGTTTTTTTCTTTTCTCCCGATGGAAGCGTCACTTTTGCCTCCATTCCCTCCACAAGTGAGTGTCTGTTTTTAGCACGTATCTTTACCGGGAAGGTTCTTGTCGATACATTCCCCCTTGGCACAAGAAAAGAAACTTCACCATCAAACAGTGTCCCTCCCGCAAAGACCTTCACCTTGACGCCCTGCTTTACATGACCTATGATAGATTCCGGCACGTCAGCAATAATATCCAGCTCATCATCCTTTGCTAAAGATGCTACTGCCATTCCCGGAGATACCCACTCCCCCCTGTCAACATGTTTATTAATTACTATTCCTTCAAAGGGCGCCCTGATAGTTTTCATTGCAAGTTCTGTTTCAAACTGCTCTACTTCTGACCTGAAAGATAATGCCTTTTTTTCAAGGTTGCTTACAGAGAAACGTCTGTCATCATACGTCTGTTCAGAAATGAGTTCTTCCTTGTATAGGTTGGCAGCCCTTGACAGGTCTTTATGCGCTTTTTCCAGATCAGAAAGCACCTGTTCATAACCGGCCACCCTGGCCTGGACAGTCTTTTCCAGAAGATCAGAATTAAGTTTTACAAGGGGTTGTCCCCTGTCAATTCTCTGGCCCTCTTCGAAACTCACCTCTTCTACCTTGCCGCTTACTTCTGATGCAACATCAGACACTTCCTGGAAATAAACGGTCCCCACAAACTCACTCTCAGGAGTTACCATTCCTGAAACAATTTCCGATACAACCACTATGGCAGGAGGCATGCCCTCTGTTTTTTTATCTTCTCCATAAGCAAAAGCATATAACATCAGAATGGGGGAAATTATCAATACGCTTATTTTCTTAAACATCTTTTTAACTCCTTCTGTAACAATTAACTGCATCAGACATCATATGTCTCATAATTCTGACCATGTCTTAAGGTACTTACTTCCTTTCCGCTTTTATCCCTGCTGACTGACCCGTCTCAATACTCTTTAAAAGCACCCCTGCAGAGCGTTTTAAATTGATAATTGCATATTGATAATCATATTGAGCATTTGAAAGTTTCCTCTCTGCCGTTACAAGAAGTGTGTTGGCATCAATCACATCTATACTGTCAGCAAGTCCATGCTGGAACTGTTTTTCTACTGACTTAAAGTTGTCCGTTGCATACGTTACTTCCGCTTTCAGCTGATTGATGATGGACGAAACCGTTGTCAGGTTAAGGTAGGCATCTTCGATCTCTATGTCGATTAACCTGGTCGAATCCTCAGCAATATACTCTGCCTGTCTCAATTTTGCCTTTGCCTCTGCCACTTCTGCCATTCTCAGTCCACCCTCGTAAAAAGGAAAATCAAATCTGATTGCTCCATATATGCTTTCATTTAATTCAAAGGAGCGGGCCGGTTCATTCTCCTCCCTGAAATACACACCCTCGAGTGTCAGTTTCGGCCAATATGAACCCCTGTTATACTTGACCTCTTTTTCTGCAATAGAGAGACTAATATTCAAAGATCTTATCTCTGCCCTGTCATCCCTTGCCCTGTCTTTTAAACACGCCAGTGCTTCCTTTACACAGTTTTCAGTAATTTCATTAATAATAGATTCGCCATCAGAGTCAGCAGGCAATTGCGGTTCTTTCACGCTTATATCACCTTTAATTCCCACCATACTGGCAAGGACGGATTTTAACAGCAACACTGCATTTTCAGCCGTTATCAATTCTGATCTGGCTCCGGCGAGTTCTGCTTCAGCCCTTAACAGAGCTGTTTTTGTAGCATCTCCTACTTCTACTCTTGTTCTGGCGGCATCCCTGTGTTTCTGCAGCCGCTCTACATTGGCAGAAGCTATTTCACGGGCCTTTTTAGACTTCATAACATTAAAATAAGATCCGGCAACATCAAGCAGTCGTTTTTCTTTAGTAGCCTGCAAAGAATATCTGCCTTTTTCAATATTATCTTTTGCCACACTGTAGGCAATCAGTTCCCTGCCGCTAAAGGAAAAAGTCTTTTCTATGCTTAATCCCCACTGGTTAGTATAATCAGGCTGCAGAAGCCCGAAAGGTGAACTTTTTGCTTCGGTGTAATTCGTATGATTGGCAAATGCAGAGAAAGTGGGTATAAAGACTGATATGGCCTTTTTTCTGTTCAGCTCTGCTATCGACAGGTCTTCCTCAGCAATTTTGATCGTCTCGCTTCTTTCAAGAGAGAGCATGAAGAGTTCATCAAGTGCGTACTCCTGCCCGTATGACTGTACCGGTAGTGCAATCAACAGAAAACAGATTATAATTGATACGTTAATCTTCATTTTAATCTACTCACGCTTAATATTCGGTGTTAATCGTTCTAACTTCTTACTTCTTTTCTCACCCGAACAATGCCTCTATAAACTCTGAAGGGTGGAAGTCCTGCAGGTCCTCAACCGCTTCCCCAACTCCTATTAATTTCACAGGAATGTTCACTCCTATTAATTTCACAGGAATGTTCAATTCTTTATTAATAGCCAACACGATCCCTCCCTTTGCCGTTCCGTCAAGCTTGGTCAGGGCTATTCCTGTAATGCCGACAGCCTCGTTAAAAATTTTTGCCTGGTTGATCGCATTCTGTCCGGAGGTTGCATCAACCACAAGAAGGATTTCATGAGGAGCAGATGCCTTTTCTTTTCCTATCACCCGTTTTATTTTTATAAGCTCCTCCATCAGGTTTGATTTTGTATGAAGTCTGCCGGCAGTATCTATTATAACAACATCAGACCCTCTTGACTTGGCGGATGCAACCGCATCAAAGGCAACAGCAGCAGGATCAGACCCGCTTCTGTGTTTTACGATCTGTGCCCCGGCACGGTCAGCCCAGATTTCAAGCTGTTCAATTGCTGCGGCCCTGAATGTGTCTGCTGCTGCAAGAGTAACCGAGAAACCATGATCAGTAAAACGTCTTGCAAGCTTCCCTATGGTCGTTGTTTTGCCGACTCCGTTTACCCCTACTGTCAGAACTACATAAGGGTCTTCACCGGCACTCATCAGCGGATGCCCCTCTTTCAGAATCTTTATTGCTTCCACTTTAAAGGCCTCTGTCAGATCATGTTCATTTTTGATCTTATCTTCTCTGACTCTTTCTCTCAGGGCCTCTGTTATTGTATCCGATGCCTGGGGACCGACATCAGCCATGATTAGGAGTTCCTCAAATTCATCAAGAAGTGCATCATCAACTTTTCTGCCCTTTGCCAGCTTTTCGGTATCCTCCACAAGAGATTTTCTGGTCTTGAAAAGTCCCTTTTTCAGTTTATTAAATAATCCCAACAATGTCTCCTTTAAACTGATTAATCAATACTGGTTATCA
>CALZMZ010000159.1 GCA_945788685.1 Thermodesulfovibrionia bacterium
GTAATCTCGTCATCTTGACGATTATTCAATATAACGATAAATGCCAATTATCAACGGAATCCAGACTGATTCCATTTCATTGATAATACAGAGTGTGTTAACCGCAGTGCCGGAGGCATTGCGGTTAACACGTATTGAACTTAGCCGCTGAGGTGAAGATATTAACCGGGCAGATTTCTATGGGGATTTTAAGCAAAAGTATTGAAGAGTAACGGTTATGATTTATGCAAATCATAAAGCACATCGTAGATGAGCGCATATTCCGAGAGCTGGAGAGTCAATATACAAGTGGTTTGCTGGCAAAATATCCTTCTTAAGACATTTCTGTCCCTATATAACGTGCAGTGTTTTTTATAAACTGTTAATCCTGCGGATTCAAATTCATTGATCATGAGGAATCCATGTATTGTGGTTTGATTTTCCACTGTGCCGGTATTTCCTCAACAACGAACATAGAGCCGTTGTTACAGCAGGGGCAAAGGGTGATATCGATACCGGTTAATTCAAGCACCCGTTGCTGATAGTTTTTTTCAGCAGGTTCCGGGAGGTGCTCTGAATGTCCAATAATCTCTCTGCAATGTTGAAGATTTTCTTTCTTGTAGCGGTTAGCAAGGAAGCCGAAATGCCGTATTCGGACAAAGCCATCAGGGAGTACGTGCAGAAGGAAACGCCGGATAAACTCTTGAGCTTTTAATGTCATGGTTTTCTGAGTATTGTTGTTTCTTCTATCTCTGTAGGTAAAGGTAACGGTGCCATGTTCAATATTGACAATCCTGTGATTGGATATGGCTACTCTGTGAGTGTACCTGCCGATATAATCAAGCACCTGCTGAGGGCCAGCAAACGGTTTTTTACAGTACACAATCCAGTTTTTCTGCTTTACCCCTTTGAGAAAGAGCGAAAACTCTTTTTCCTCAGCAAGCTTGCAGATGGTGCCCGGAAAGATAAGGTCACCCTTTAAAAAAGCTTTTATCAGGTGCCCAGTAAACTTTGCTCTGAAGACTATTGAAAGGGCTTTTACGGAAAAGAGGAAATTCCTACGTGCTGCAATCCACCTGCTTTTGTCAAAAGACAGCGCCCCTGCAGCAACAACACAATGCAGGTGAAAGTGATCCATCAGTTTCTGGTCCCAGGTGTGCAAAATGGCAAGGAATCCCGGTTGTCCAGCAAGATTGTTTCTGCCAAATTCCATAAGCGTTTCAGAGGCTGCTTTAAACAGTATGGAATAAACTGTTTTTTTGTTACGCAGGGCCAGGGGATTTAACTCATGAGGAATGGTAAAAACAGTGTGGAAATATCCAACAGGAAGCAACTCGGCTTTTCTCTCTTCAAGCCATTTTGCTTTTGTAAGAGCCTGACACTTGGGACAATGTCTGTTACGGCAGGAATTGTAGGCACATCTTTCAAAGCCACAGGAGGTGCATTGTTCCACATGGCCGCCAAGATAGGAGGTACGACATACCTGTATGGAGTGCAGAACCTTCAGGTGTGATAAGTGCAATGAGTGATCGCAACAGTACTGTTTTCCATATAAACAAAGTACGTCGGCTACTTCCCATTTGGGTCTTTTCAGGGACACTTCTTGGAATCGGGTCGTACCGACATTTGCAGAAGGCCCGACTGCAGGAGACATGAAAGTTACTGCTTGGGAAACTTTGTGTTTTCAGCAATATTAAGTAAATCCAGAGGACTTTGAGTTGAGGAGATCTGTTTTCTGGTTACTTTCAGGTATACCACCGTAGTCATGATCGAGTTATGTCCCATGAGCACCTGAATGGTGCGAAGGTCTACCCCTGCCTCCAGCATATGAGTAGCAAAACAGTGCCGTAGCGTATGTATCCCTTTGCCTTTTTTTATCCCCGCCTTATCCTTTGCATTGTAGTAAATCGCTGCAGCTGTGCTTTTCGGCATCGGTCGTTCCGGTTTTCTTCCACTAAACAGCCACTCTGAAGGACGGTACCTTTTCCAGTATATCCTCAACTCTTCTAACAGCCTTTTGGATAAGATCGTATAGCGGTCCCTGTTTCCCTTACCCTGCCTCACTCGTATCATCATTCGTTTACTGTCTATATCTGTAAGTTTCAGATTCACCACTTCACTTACCCGTAATCCAGCAGCATAGGTGCTCATCAGTAATGCCCTGTGCTTTTGATTGGTTACCGCTCCCAAAAGACACTCAAGTTCCTCAGTGCTAAGAACCTCAGGCAGTTGATGCACTTTCTTCTGTGGCGGAATGCCCAGGGACGCGGCGTCAATACCGAGTATCTTCGTGTAGAAAAATCTTAGGCCGCACACGATAACATTACAGGAACTCCATTGAAGGTTCCTCTGCTGCACCACATGAAACAGGTAATCCTGTATCCTCTGTTTATGTATCTTCTCAGGCGATTGATTGTAATGTCTTGCAAGTCCTTCTACTGAACTAAGATATGATCTCTGCGTATTTGCTGAAAACCTCCTTAATGTCATCTCCTTGATCATTTTTTCACGCATTGCTGTCATGATATACCTCCAACATTGTGGGAAATAAACGCCTGTACAGACGCTTCAATAGAGGTATTGTAATGAACTGCTCAATGATTGTTTTAGGAAACTAAAAGATATCTGCTCTTCTAAGGTACGTAGTTAAACTACCGCCCCAGCGGTTTAGTTCAATACAGATAAATAGCGATTTTTCTTTGTTCTCCAATTCTGAAGATTATTAGACAGAGTCATCAATTTCAGCCGCATGCTGAAATCATTCATTATTTAGATATTTTTAATATTCTGAGCCTCTTGCATTAATTAATAAAACTCTTTATCCTGTTTGGTCGGGGATGCTGGCTGTGCTGAACCCAAGTAGCTTTTCCAAGAGCCTACCAAACTTCAGCCATGTCCCCTAAACATGGCCAGCATCCTCACCTTATTCTTTACATCCCCCTGAGCTGTTGATAGTCTGAAGCGTGCTAGCGATACTGCTCTTTGTAAATGTTTCTCACATCTGTTATTAGCATAAAAAACCGGCAGGAAAGATCCTGCCGGGAAAAAACTTACACTTTTTTCAGCTTTAATCAGTAATTTAATGTCCCGTTCAATGTTAACGAGCTGGTGCCAGAAGATAGCACCGTGTTCATAAAGGTGACGGAACT
>CALZMZ010000160.1 GCA_945788685.1 Thermodesulfovibrionia bacterium
TTTAAAGGCTAAGTTAGACCTTGGTTCGACTATAAAGACAAAAGCTGAAACCATGAGCAAAATTAATCTACTCAATAACAAACTCGCCAGACTCAACATTCTTGTACAGAAGTTCACTTCACTTGAGCAGGCTGTTAATGCAGAAAACAGGGCACGCTCAACCTACCTGAACAAGATAATTGATGCCAAGTTCATAGAGAGCATGAATCGCCAGATGATTTCCACTGTTAGTATTGTGGATAGTCCGGAAATGTCACTACCCCAGAAATCCAGGATGATAGAATCTGTTTTATTAGGATCAGTATTAGGACTGTTGGTAGCCTTCTCCGCCGTGTTTACCAGAGAGAGATTCCGCCCCAGAATCAGGAATGGCGAACAAGCCAAAATGTTTCTGCATCTTCCGGTTCTTGCAACAGTATCCAAGACGAAGAGTAGCTGATATAAAACCTGTGGAGATATAGAATGTACGAGAATCATTACGGATTTCAAAAAAAACCTTTCAGCATCAGTCCTGATCCGGATTTCCTTTACATAAATGAAAATTACAATGAGGCTCTGGCGCTGTTGCAATACTGTATCACCGACAGGAAAGGTATCATATGCCTTACTGGAGAGGTAGGTACCGGCAAGACGATGCTCCTTAACAAGATGCTTGCAACAGTAGACGATAGTGTAAAGACAATACTTGTCCCTGTTTCACTAGTAACATTTCAGGAACTTGTCGAACATATCACATCCGCACTGAACATGTCTTATGTTCGCAGCAGCATGAGAGAAAACTTAATGCAATTATCAGAATGTTTAACGGATATAGACGCTCATGGAAGGACTGTTGCTCTTCTTATTGACGAGGCTCA
Organism: Thermodesulfovibrionia bacterium; assembly: GCA_945788685.1. Classification (GTDB taxonomy): domain Bacteria; phylum Nitrospirota; class Thermodesulfovibrionia; order UBA6902; family UBA6902; genus CALZJD01. The sequence goes on from CALZMZ010000160.1 coordinate 858, forward strand.
GACTATAAGTACAGAAATGTTTGAAAACCTGAGACTGATTTCAAATATAGAGACACCTAAAAAAAAGCTGATACAGATTATTTTACTCGGGCAACCTGAGCTGAACAATAAATTGAACATGTTTGAACTCCGGCCGTTTAAGCAGCGAATTGCAATTAACTATATATTAAAAACCCTTGACAATGAAGAAGTGCCTCAATATATTGCGCACAGGCTTAAGGTCGCAGGCTACCCGGGCGGGCTTAATCTGTTTAATGATAAAGCTCTATCTCTGATTGCTGAATACTCAAAGGGAACACCAAGATTAATAAACTCAATTTGTGAAAATTCACTTCTGACCAGTTTCGCTTTAGAGAAACGCCCCGTGGATGAGCAAATGGTGTATGAAGCAGCAAGAGATTTGATGATTGAGAAAAAGGAGGCTAAACCCGAAGTGGAGCAGCCGCCATTACAGTTTTCAACACAAGAACAATCCAGGCCGATAGAGAAAGTTAAAAAATATGAAATAAAACAGTGGCAAAGACGCATTGCTGCAACTGTGGCATTTAGTTTGGTACTCATTACATTTGCCATGGTCCTGTTTAAACGGAATATATTTGATCAGCAAAGCATAAAAGTGAATAAGCAAACAAATGCATCTTACGAGCAATTTGCTGTACATCAGGATAAAGTTTTAGAGGTTTTGCCTGAGAGTGAAAAGGAAGCAATACTACCTGATGTGGAAAAGGAAAAGGTTACGGCTGAATCTCGGACTAAAGAGAAAAGCGAATTCAATGATAATAAAACCGGAGCTCACATAAAAGCAGAATCACAGGTGGCTTTAGTCATTCCAGGCGCTTCCGGAGGAGATATGAAGTATGATCCGGAAATAGTTAATGAGAAGAAATCAGTAAAAAGAAATTTAAAAAAGAAGAGGTTACACAGGAAGCAGAAGAAAAATATCAAACTAGCGGAACCTGTTGCAAAAGCAGTTCCGCCGGTTACGGCAACGTCGCCGGCAACGGTTATGGTTTCAAATATGACTGAAGTGAAAGGCACACCGGAAATAACAATTGAAGAGAAGCTGGATACATCATCAGTACATGAGAAGGCAAGTCCTGTATCAGGGAGTAAAGAAATAAAAGAATTGGATCACAAAAACATGGGATCTTCTGCAGAAGCTTTTCCAGCTGCTGTATCAAAAAAACATTTTGAAGCACTGAATACTCCAGATGCAGGGTCCGGCGCAAGGCCATTAGACAATGCAGAACCTGAAAAAGCCCGGCTCGTAAACGTTACGGAAGAAAGTAATGTAAAAGAGGTGAGGGATTCAGAATTTCAAGCAACGGTTTTGCCTGAGAGTGGAAAGGAAGCAATACTACCTGATGTGGAAAAGGAACAGGTGACTGTATCACAGACCAAAGAGAAAAGAGAAGTTAATGATAATAAAACCGGACCTGACATGAAAGAAGGTCAGGTTGTAAAAATAGAATTACCGGTGGCTTTGATCATTCCGAGCGCTTCCAGAAGAGATAGGAAGTATGGTCCGGAAGGAGAGGTTACACAGGAAGAAGAGGAGAAAATACAAACCATTAGTAAAAAGAAATTTATGAAAATAGTTAATGAGCAGAAAGCGGAACCAGTTGCAAATGCAGTTCCGCCGGTTCCGGTAACTGCACAGGCAACGTTAATGGTCTCGAACAAGCCTGAAGTGAAAGGCACACCGGAAATAACAGTTGAAGAGAAGCTGGATACATCATCACTACATGAGAAGGCAGGTCCTGTAACAGAGAGTAAAGAAATGAAAGAATTGGATCACAAAGAAATGGGATCTTATGCAGAAGCTTTTCCAGCTGCTGCTTCAACAAAACATAATGAAACACTGAATACTCCAGTTGCAGGGTCCGGCGCAATGCCATTAGACAATGCAGAACCTGATAAAAAGCCGCCTGTGCATAAAAAAGAGTCAAAGGAAGAACATACATATTACATTCAGGTTGCTTCTTTTAAAGACCCTGACATTGCACATGATATGTTATTAGAATTAAAAAAATATTATCCTGCAGCATACGTCTTCCCTCAAAATGATTTTTATAAAGTGCGTATACCAGATTTTACAACATCAGAGAAGGGATACAAATTGATAAAAGCAATAAAGATGAAATTCAATGTATCGCCCCTCCTGGTTGAACAAGTTCAATGATATTTTGTAACCCACATTATTTACAAATATTTGAGTCAGGGAGAAGGTTACGCAAATAAGTCTGATG
>CALZMZ010000161.1 GCA_945788685.1 Thermodesulfovibrionia bacterium
TGCATTCATTCAATGGCTTTGATAGCGGAGTGACAGGTGTGTCATTGAAAACCGTATACTCAAAAGAAGGATATTTTTTCTGTATTATTTTTTTTGTGATTAGTAGAGATTTAATCATAACGTTTCCTTTAACTCTTAATCAGAAATATTATTTTTATTGTTATAAGCAGAATGAGGTAATAACAAGTGCTTAATTTTAATATAAGCAAGCCTGACCATCAGATAACATAAAGCAAATATAGAAAAATATCCACTCGAATATTCTGTGTTTAATGATGATAACGTAATGCTGAACTGAACATGTTCAAATCTGTACTGCATCCAGCCTAACGCCAGAAGCACGGGCCAAAAAGAGGCGGCAACCAGTGTTATCTGCAAAAAAAAGGATTTGCCGTAACTTTCATTTGCGATACTGTTGCAGGCTTTATATGCTTTTTCATTATCTGTTTTTAATGCACTGATCGAAAGGGCATGGTAATGACCCATGTCCAGGCTGGTTTGAACAATCTTTTGTTTATTCCATCGAAATGACAGATACATTGATACTTCCCCGATACAGACACTTATTAATGAAAGAACGGCAGTACCCAGAAGAAAGCCTGTAACAGGACTCTCAGGATACCTGAAGAATGACATTAGTATATCATCTACAACATTATGTAAATAAATGATTAAATCCATGCGTAAATAATTGTCTCTACTTGTTTAGATTCCCGTCGTTCGACGTTCGAAGCACGACGATCAAAAGGGCGGCACCAGACTAGATCCCAGAAAGCCTTTGGACGTATATCTGATTCCAACATACATGGCCAGGAGCACAAAAATCCTTTTCAGCCAGATATCAGGAATATATTTTGACGTTCGTGGTCCAATCATTGACCCAATAAATATTCCGAGCAGTTCAATGCCGATAAGTGACCAGTAAACGACAACACCTTTTATAACCATATATGAAAAAATGCTTATGATCATTCCTACCATAACAGTAAGGGCCGATGTTCCGGCAACCAGAAACATGGGCAGACCTGTAATACTCGTAAGGAACGGAACGAACAAAAAGCCGCCGCCTATACCGAGAAATGAAGCCAGCGCAGCTATAAAAAATCCGCCAATAACAGGAATCACCGGATTAAAACTGAACTCAACTCCATAGAAAGTAAAAAAAACTCTGGATATACTCCATTTGATTATTCTGACTCCGTGTGCTGATGTATCAATATCATTGTTTTTAAGTTTGATATTTGCTTCTTCAAAGGCCTTTGAGGCAGCCTTTGCCTTTTTTTGCTTTGCCTGTCCTTTACCTGTTGTTTCGTAAAACAGGAATCCTCCGATTACGAATACACATAATCCGAAATAACCGATATATGAGCTGAGCTTGATCTTTCCAGCGGTAATAATAGGGACAAGGACACTGCCTGTGACCGATCCAAGGGCAAGAGCGATTCCAAGAGGAAGAACAAGCCTGCCCATTCTGTAATAATTAATTGATGAAATTAATGCACTGAGACTCACCATCCACTGGTTTGATACCCTGATGCTGTCTGTCATAAGTTTGTTAAGGGCAGGACCTGTGTGTTTAAAACTGCTGGCATAATCTCCAAGTCCGAAAATTGTAATATGACCAACGCCTGCCATGATACCGCCGAATGCACCTACTGTAGAAAAAATCCATCCCACCCAGACAGCCCAGAGAAAAGCCCAGAGTAGGTCAACGTCCGGCGCTCCGGGAATTCCAAGAAACCCTTGCTGCGCATCGGGATTAATCATGCCTTTATCAATCCCTTGGGGAGTTTTAGCGATAGCTTCTTCCAGCGTTTCAGCGAACGAAGAACATGGCAGAAAAAAAGACATGCAGATAATTATGCAGGCTGATACTGCAATAAAATAAAATATCCGGCGATGTCTTAATGTCATGGGTTCAGGATTTTCCTCTCAATATTCTGTTCCAGTATAACCATGGCATTGCATACTTGATCAAAAGCCACATGCTGTAGCGTTCCTTTGCAGGATCAAGCGGAAAGGTCGGCATGAGTTTATTGTTATGGTCAAATTCGGCCAGCATCAGGCTGCCGTATCCTGTTGTAATGGGGCAGGCTGTATACCCGTTATATCTTGAAACTCCAGAGGAGGTTTGCTGTCTCATCATTGCAATAAGGTTATTCACCAGTACAGGGGCCTGTTTATGAACTGCGGCTCCGGTTTTTGTGTCTCCGGTATTTGCTACATCGCCGAGGCTGAATATGTTGCCGTATTGATTGTGCTGGAGCGTTTCCCTGTCTATGTCAACCCAGCCCTGTGGATCGTCCCTGACAGCGAGCGGGCTGTCTTTAATAACATCAGGAGCTGACATGGGCGGTGTAACATGAATCATATCAAACGGGACTGTGATCTGTTCTTTATCTTCATCTTTCGGGACCTCGATAACAGCTTCTTTTGATTCGCCTCTTATCTCAACAAGTTCGGACTGAAAGCTGAGGTTTAATCCGTAACGTCCGGCTATCTCCAGCAGGGCCCTGTTTATTTCAGGAACACGCAGCAGCCCGGGTTTTCCTGTATAAAATGTGATCTCAGCGTCCCTGAGCAAGCCTCTTTTTCTGAAATTATCTGCTGCGAGATACATGATTTTCTGTGGAGCTGCCCCGCATTTTATGAGCGATGCGGGCTGTGTGAACAATGCCTTTCCTCCATTAAAGCTTTTTAAACATTCATAGGTATATGAGACAGTATCGAATGCGTAATTGGAGCAGACTCCATTCCTGCCAATTGTTTCGGTCAGGCCTTTTATCAAATTCCAGTTCAGTTGAACACCGGCACATACGACCATATAGTCATAGGTGATTTCCTTGCCCCCGCCTGTCACAACCAGGTTATTATCAGGTATAAACTTCCCAGCGCTGTCCTGAATCCATTCAGCCCGGTCAGGAATAAAATCCGCCTCAGATTTCACTGTATCACGTATGTCAAATGCACCTCCTCCAACAAGAGTCCATCCTGGCTGATAGTAATGTTTATCAGAAGGCTCCAGTATTGCGATATCAAGCGATGGTATTTTGA
>CALZMZ010000162.1 GCA_945788685.1 Thermodesulfovibrionia bacterium
CAGATTTACTCCTACAAATCCTGTCAGGATAAGCCAGTACCCGCTATGAACAGCAGCAAGCGTTGTACCGGTCAGGGTAAACAAACCTGCCATTAACCATATCATTCTCTCCATATACCATGTATCAGTTTTAGCAATATACATTTTATTAACCTCCGGTTTTTAGTGAAATTTATAAATTAATTATCTCTGTTTCCTAACTCACAGTTCTCTTTTTATGTATATAATAAAGCACAGGTACAAGGGTCCTTGACAGAAAAGTGGATGCTACCTCACCGGCCATCAGGGATATGGCCATTCCCTGGAAAATGGGGTCAAAGAGGATTACTGATGAACCTACTACCACGGCAGCTGCCGTAAGGAGCATGGGTCTGAACCTGATTATCCCGGCCTGTACCACCGCTTCTTTAAGGGGCATTCCCTCACTGAGCTGGAGTTCTATAAAGTCCACAAGGATGATGGAGTTCCTTATTACTATTCCTGCACCGGCAATGAACCCTATCATGGATGTGGCCGTAAAAAAGGCGCCCATCAGTGCATGCCCCGGTAATATACCCACCAGGGAAAGGGGAATGGGGGCCAGAATAACAATGGGTGTTACAAATGACCTGAACCACCCGACAACCATTACATAAATTATGATTATCACTGTTGCAAATGCCAGGCCCAGGTCTCTGAATACTTCAAATGTTATGTGCCATTCACCATCCCACTTCATCGAGTAGGTGTCTTCATTACGCGGCTGATTTGTATCATACTGCTTTAATTCGTACCCTTCCGGAAGTCTCAGTTCCCTGATTTTCTCCTTCATGTTCATGATGGCGTAGACAGGACTTTCTTCGGTTCCTGCCAGATCACCTGTTACATACACAACACGTTTCAGGTTCTTCCTGTATATGGTTTTGTCTTCAATGCTCTTTTTAACTTTTACAAATTCCGAGAGAGACAGGCTTTTACCTGAAGCTGACATCACGTTTATCTCTTCCAGGTCCCTGATGCCGGTCCTTTCTGCCAATGGCGTTCTCAGCAATATTTCGACAGGCTCCTTTGCATCTTCAACATGCAGAAGCCCTGCGGACATCCCTCCCAGTGCTATTCTGACTGTCCTGGAAATCTGGTCTGTTGTAATACCGTGATACGCTGCCTTCTCCTTGTCAACTGCAAAGATCATCTTTTCCTGATCATCTTCAACATACCAGTCTATGTCCACAACCCCTTCAGTTTCTGTAAAGATATCTTTTATCTCTTTTGCGATCTCAATCTGTCTCCTGAAATCAGGCCCGTATATCTCTGCTACCAGGGTGCTCAATACAGGAGGCCCCGGGGGAACTTCCACAATCTTCACATTTGCGCTGTACCTGCTGCCGATCTCCTGAATGCCCGGCCTTATTCTTTTTGCAATATCATGGCTCTGGGCCTTTCTGTCATGCCTGGACACAAAATTGACCTGTATGTCCGCTACATTGCTTCCGGCCCTGAGGAAGTAATGTCTTACCAGACCGTTGAAATTATAAGGGGCAGAGGTGCCGACATAGAGCTGGTAATCCATCACTTCAGGTACTGTTTTAAGATAATCTCCGATCTCCCTCGTGACCATCGCGGTCTTTTCAAGAGACGTTCCCTCAGGCATATCAATAACCACCTGAAGTTCACTCTTGTTATCAAAAGGAAGCATTTTTACCGTGACCAGCTTAAATACCAGTAACATAACAGACCCGCCAAGGAGAACTATTATCAGAATAAAGGCAATGATTCTCTTAAAACTGCTCTCCAGAAGCCCTCTCAGATTTTTTTCATACAGCCGGTTAAAGAACCCTAATATTCTGCCATCCTCTTTTTCATCAAGAGTTGTGCTTTTTTTTGTTTTTTTCAGCACGATAAAACTCAGCCACGGGCTGATAATAAATGCTATAAGCAGTGATATAAGCATCGCAGCTGAAGCCCCTATTGGTATGGGACGCATGTAGGGACCCATAAGTCCGGACACAAATGCCATTGGCAGAAGGGCCGCTATAACAGTAAATGTAGCTAATATGGTTGGATTGCCCACTTCATCCACTGCCTTGACCGCTATGTCCGGGGAGACGCCTTTCATTTTAAAATGGCGGTGAATATTCTCAACAACCACAATAGCATCATCAACCAGGATTCCTATCGAGAATATAAGGGCAAACAGCGTCACCCTGTTCAAAGTATAGCCATACATATAATTCACAAGTATGGTGAGTGCAAGCGTAACCGGAACAGCAACAGCCACAATAACAGACTCTCTCATCCCCAGTGAGAAAGCGATAAGAATGGTAACTGAAATGGCCGCAATAAACATATGTTTAAGGAGTTCGTCAGACTTCTCCTTTGCCGTATCACCATAATTTCTTGTTGTTGTAACCTCTACTTCACCGGGAACAAGAATCCCTTTCAGGGTTTCCATTTTATCCAGAGACCGTTCTGCCACATGTGTAGCATTTGTGCCCTGTTTCTTTGCAACCGAAATCGTCACCGCATCATACAGACCGCTTCTTTTTTCTGATGATCCCGGACCAAACCCTGTCATGACATAGTTTGAAGGTTCCTCAGAGCCGTCAATTATGTCTGCAACATTTCTGAGATAGACCGGTCTGCCGCTGAAAGCCCCAACTACCAGACTGGCGACATCTTCTGCAGTTCTTAAAAATACCCCTGTCTCTACAATCAGCTCTTTATTGCTGCCCGTGAGCATACCTGAAAGAAGAGATGCATTTGCTCCCTGCATTACCTGATATATCTGCAGTGGAGAGATATTGTAGGCCATTAACCGCGACGGGTCCAGCATCACCTTTAGCTGTCTCTTCTGTCCGCCGATAATGCTGACCTCAGAAACGTCGGGGTCCTTTTTGAGCTCTTCAGCAGCTTCTGCTGCTACCTGCCGCAACTCATTTCCGTTATAACGATCACTCCAGAGAGTAAGTGCAAGGACCGGAACGTCATCAATGGATTTAGGTTTTACAAGGGGTTCTGAAGCGCCCTGAGGGATTCTGTCATAGTTTGACATCAGCTTATTGTAGAG
>CALZMZ010000163.1 GCA_945788685.1 Thermodesulfovibrionia bacterium
TATCTAAGAGTCAACGATTTCGATTCAGTTCGGAAATTCTCTCTAATACCCTCTTATCATCAAGCCCAATTATGTTAAAAAGGGCTTGATTTATTCCTGAAAGAGAGATATTCGGGGGGAGCAATAATCATTGACTACGGAATGAAACATGCAGGTTCAGGTCATAACGTTTCACATGTAATCGTCAATTTGACTTACAGGTTCACGTCCAACGATAATTACGGTTGTCTGGAGTTTTCAGCAGTAGTTGATGTAGTTGCTAAAATCTTCTTCAAACTTCATGGCAGATAACATCTGATAATTATTGAAAGGAAATAAAGCATATATCACAGCCGCGTGAACTTGTAGGCCTCTCACAGCAATTATAGCAATAAACAAAGGGGGAGCAACTTGCTCCCCCTTATCCGGTATTTACTGTCTCATTACTCAAAAAGTACTATCGGCAGTACCATCTGCAACTACGTTCTTCACAGTCTATCTTTCCATCACAGTCATTATCAATGCCATCTGTACACATCGAGCGTCGCCGTTCCCGAGAGGTTGTGGGAACGCAAACTTGCGCGCATTCAGAATCATTTGTATCAGTAAAGCTGTCGCAGTCGTTGTCAAGTCCGTCATCACAAATCTCAGTTGCCGGGATACCAGGCGTACAGGTTTGAGGAACTCCGCCGCTACAGTTATCAACCGTAACCTGACATTCTCCAATTCCACATGTTGTCTGGCCTAATGCTTCGTCAATACTTCCATCGCAGTCATCGTCAACACTGTTACATATTTCTGGTTCTGGTACGCACACATCGCAGGCCGGATTATTAGCGCAATCCTGATCATCACAATCGACCATGCCGTCACAGTCGTTATCCGAACCATCAGTGCAATTTTCGGGTATAGGTGTACATACTTGGCAATCCGGATCAGCTGAACAGTCAGGATCATCACAATCAACTAAGCTGTCGCAATCATTATCAACTCCGTCAGTACATGCTTCAGGCGTAGGCGTGCAGGTTCCGCCATCTCCCGTCCATGTTGTCGAAGCCATTGTGTACGGATATGACATGCCGGTGTTCAGCCATGCCTCAAGCATGACCATGCCGTCGTTAGCCAGGAAGGGAACGGAGCCGTTGTTCGCAAGATACAGGAACTGGATATACTCCCAGCTCGTTGTCTGATAGAGAAGGTTAATAGTTGCCGATGTCGCTCCTGCAGGAGGATTCAGTGAAACCTCATCCCAGTAATCATAGGTGCCGCCCATACCCGGATTTCCGTACTGGTCATCAGGAACAGGCAGGCAGCTTCTTGATAGACACTCATCATAACTCATACCATAGGTGGGGATGCGGTTGTCATGTGTCATTATATTGTTGAGAACGAAATGAAAAGTCTTTTTATAGGGCCCAAAGTCTCCGTTTGCCAGTTGTGCGATTGTTCCCACAGGGGCCCCGGTGTAACGGTCGTATCCCAGTACGATCGGTCCGTAGTAGTTCGCATTAACTGCCACAAGCTTCGCTGCCCAGTCCTGAGTGATTCCCGGCTCAGCCTCATATATTTTTGTATTAGGATCGTGGAGATCAATGATGGATTCCGCTTCCACATCAGGTCCTCCAGCTGGGTTTGGCACTGTTACGCCGATTGGCCCGTACGCCCCGTCTTCTCTAATCAGGTTGTCGCTGGCATCATACCATTTAATGTTGAGCCACATGCGCCGGCCTTCGGGATATCCGCTGATAAGTTTGTGTCCGGTCAGGTTGAACACCTTGAGGACATCACCGTTTACCGACAGAGCTCCGGCATTCTCAAGCTGTACCTTGGCCCTTGCTGAGCCTTCATCCCAGGAGTCTCTCTGAAATCTCTCGAGTTCATCGGTCAGCCTCAGCTTGCCTCTGTTATACAGATACTTCATGGCCTGGGGCATCCAGTAATTGCCTCCCTGCATGTCATGAAATGGAAAATCAGTGAGACGTGCACCGATGTCATCGTCGCCGTAGTCTGCATAGTCTCCGCCTCGTCCGGCCAATTGAGAAGCACTATAGGCCCTCATAATAGCCCCGTCACGGAGTTCCGCAGGAAGTGTAGAGTAGTTTGAAACCAGCGTTTGGGAAAGCTGCCCTGCCTTGTACTCGCTGAACGTCCTTTCCACAATACCGTACTTGTAGGGGAAGTTGTTAAAAGCGGCTTTTTCTTCAACCGGTGTGCCCAGTGCCCCGCTGAACGTCCCGGGCTGCAATGGTACCATGGATCCGTTATTGGGTGCCAGATCACCAACAGCCGGATTTGAGACGTCGTGGCAGGTACCGCAGAAGTCAACATCGCGATGGAATTGTGATTGCATCACCGGATGATCAGCATCAAGTACTCTTGGATCATAGGGACCCAGCCTCTCTTCATCGCCCCAGAGGACGGCCATCCCACTTCCGTAATAACCCAGAATGGGATCACCCTGCATCCAGAATGGGTCCTGATAATTATTCGCAAGAAACGGCATGAACTGAACTCCGATATGTTCTGAATCATCGGGATTTGTCATTTTATGACAGAGTTCGCAGAGAACACCGTCAGCATCATCCATTGTTATGGCAGAGCCATCAGTAGGCGTAGACCTGCCGTCATACCAGGCTCTTGGTGCATGACAGCGAAGGCAGAGATCACCCGAGCCATCGAAATCCTGTTCGGCAATGGCCATTGTAGCCCAGAAGATCGGGTCCCGGCCTGCCTGCGCCATCATACTGCCTGACCAGCGTTGTGTGAGACTCTCTGGTCTGTCCTCAGCTTCATGACAGTTCAAGCAGGCCTTATTAAGCGTATTGTCGTTCCACGGACCTGGCACATCTTCGACTGCAGGGATCAGGATCTTTACTTCCATTGGCTGCGTACCGGGCATCTGAATTTCATTGGGAACGACATCAGCTGCATGTACAAGCGCAATCATACTAATTAAACCAAACAGTAAAAATAAGAAAGTTATAAAATAGTTTTTTTTCATTTAACTCCCTCCTGTTTTATAATGCTAATTTGATTTTCAAACTTTGTAGCAAATATGATGAGATCACCCCCTTTCCGGAAGAAACACGCGGCTTGTCTGTTAATAGCAATCCTTTACCTGAAATAAGGAATGTTGCCAAGCAATAGCTGACGTATACTTACTTCATAACGCTTATTAGTTGAATAAGCAATCAAAGTTTGAAATAATTAAATAAGTAATTATTATTCATGAATTATTTCAATGAGTTTCAATAGAGAGAAAATTTCAAATGAAATTTATCACACATGTCAAATTTATTTTTCTAATTACTTAATGACGATACACAGGAAAAAACAATGCCCGTCAGAATGAAGGAAATAGTTGATTTAAGCGAATAATCAGCGGAATCTAGACTGAGTCAATTTTATTAATAACTTCAACTTATTAATTTTTTTGCATTTTTTATAACTTCTAAAAATATATATCGAAAATCAATAAAATCTCAAAAATATCGTGCTTTCAACCAGAAATATTACTACCTCAATTAAAATTATCTTATAAGATCCCCAAACCCCAAAGACCCACTACAAGGAGGGTAATATGAAAGTACAGGAAGCCATGAGCTTGTTTCGATATAATCAAAAAAGTAACCTGAAACAAAGATCAATAAATAGTTACAAATATCTGTTATGCAGGTTTGAGGCTAGATATGCAGAGAGGTCAATCGAGTCGATCAATGCAGATGAAATATTACAATTTCTGGAAAACCTTACACTTCATGATGCGAAATCAACACGTCGATTACGATATTCACAAATTAAAACATTCTTCAATTTCATTATTGATGAATGTAATTTGAATATCAAGAATCCATGTAACGCGTCGATGCTCACAAAAACGTTCAGAATGCCAAAGCAGAAAGCTCGCAAGATTTTGGATAAAGAAGTAGTTGATGAAATGATTTACGGAGCAAAATGTTTAAGAGATAGGTTAATTCTGGAACTTCAAGCACGATGCGGATTGAGAGTGGGAGAGCTGCTTCAGCTAAAAGTTTCGGATGTATCAGAAAGGAAATTGATATTGTATGAACCGAAGTCGGGAAAGGAATCGGAAGTCGCTTACATGCCGGAACAGATTGCAAGAAGACTGCGTGAGTATATAAGTTTGAAAAACCTTTCTCATGAAAGCAGAGTATTCCCTATATGCTATTCAGCAGTCCGAGCGTTTATAGGAAAACTTGGGAAGAAATTCAATTTCAAGATAACCCCTCATGATCTGAGAAGGCATTCAGCCACATACGCAAGTCGAAATGGTGTCCCACTGGAAATAGTGTCAAAAGTGATTTTGAGACATCAGAATCTGAAAACGACACAACTATATCTGGGACGGGTTAGTGAACCAGAGGCCATACGTTGGATGGATATACTGCATGGCAAATAAGAACTGAAAAATTTAATAATAATTGTCGTCATTAAATTGTGGTCTTTGGGGTTTAGAGCAATAATAGACTAGAAGGTGCAGTTGTAAAGCTGCTTTTGTTGGTGAAGATTAGAATTGGTTATTTTGAATATAGGAGGATGGTTGAGATTATTTGTAACACCTGCTTATCTATATGTGGTAGAGCTTCCAAACTTGATTATCTGCGTTCATTTGTAACGCAACTTTTGTGTCCTGGATGTGTTGTGGTTTTTATGTAGGGGCTACCCGGTGGGTCGCCCTGGATTTGCATGATTGATTGTAACTATACCATCCCTACTATCATTCTAACGGATTATTAACGTCTTTCGGGGGGCGAGGCACCGCCTAGCCCCTACAGATTGATAATTGAACATTATCAATATAAACCGATTG
>CALZMZ010000164.1 GCA_945788685.1 Thermodesulfovibrionia bacterium
TCCCGTCTACAATAATCAGGTCCTTCTTACGGTCTACAATATATATGTATCCGTCTTTGTCTATTTTTGCCATGTCCCCGGTATACAGCCAGCCGTCCTTTAATACGTCCTCTGTTTCAGACTTCCTGTTATAGTATCCCTTCATAACGTTCGGTCCCCTGATAATCAGTTCCCCGACCTCATCTGCACCAACTCTTTTTCCATCATCATCAACAGCTGCGGCTTCAACCCCTGAAATGGGCGGGCCAACAGAGCACGGCTTTCTCATCCCTTTAAGAGGATTAACAGATACGACCGGTGATGTTTCCGTAAGTCCGTACCCTTCCAGCAGCGGAATATTAAACTTGCCTTCAAAGGCATGAATGGTGGATTCTGGCAGGGCCGCAGCACCGGAAATACATACCCTTATTTTTATCAAAAATTTCATCAGCAGTTTTGCAACCAAAGGAATTTTTTTTCTCGAAAGAATATTGTAGATTGTTGGAACAGCAATAAACAGGGTGATCCTGTCTTTTATAATGCTGTTTATCACCTTTGAAAATGGTTTTACTGACTCAAGCAGAATTATCCTGGCACCGCTCAGCACTGGCAGAATGACGCAGACCGTTAAGCTGAAAGAATGAAAAAGAGGGAGAAAGAGTAAAAATATGTCCTTATGAACTATATCCATTACTTCGCGGCTTGCTTCTGCATTTGATATAAGATTTTTGTTTGTAAGCATTGCACCCTTTGGGAAGCCCGTCGTACCTGATGTGTATAAAAAAACAGCAACATCATCATCTTTGCCCTCACTTACATCAGTTTCATTTTTCGGAATGTCATCAAACATTACGGAACTTAAAGAACTTATACTCTTTTTAACTGTTGCTTCATGGTCAGCAAAGGAATCATCATATATCAATACACTGCAGCCGCAATCATTAAGAATATACGTGACTTCATCAGGGATTAAAAAAGTGTTAATCGGGACGGCAATGGCACCTGCCCTGATTATGGCAAAGTAGGAAATAATATACTCAGGACAGTTTTTCATCAATATAGCTACCCTGTCCCCTGAGTTCACACCAAGAGCTTTAATACCCCCAGCACAGAGAGTGGCATTATTATCTATTTCAGAATAAGTAAGAACTCTTTCTCCACATTTGATACCAACTCTTTTAGGATGTTTTTTTGCTGTTTCCGACAATATTGAGCTTAAGGTCAAAACAGATCTCCTCTTATGGTGCATATTAAGAAATTCAGTGCCTGAGCACCGGTATCAGCACAGACACAACAAATATTAATAAATATTCTTTTTTTTAGCAAACATAGCAATGATCACCTTAATTGTTTTTAGCAGAATTGAAAATATTCACTTTATTCTTTCAAAAGTACGGTATGCAACAAAAGTAAGGCATATTTTGTATACTAAAGTGTTTTAAGATAATTAAATTCTGAGAATAAATCTGTCATGAAACTGGATGTCTATCTGAAGGAAAAAAGAAAGCTGGTCGACGGTTATCTGAAGAAATATATTTCTTCAAAGAAAAAAGACAGGGACTGCCCCAAACACCTGTCTGAAGCCATGAGCTATGCCCTCACTGCAGGAGGCAAAAGAGTAAGGCCCATTCTGTGCATTGCAGGCTATGAAGCAGTTGGCGGCAAGTCTGACAACATACTTCCGGTTGCAGCATCACTTGAACTCATCCATACATATTCACTTATACATGATGACCTGCCTGCCATGGACGATGACGACTTCAGAAGAAATCAGCCCGCAACACATAAAGTGTACGGGGAGGCAACCGCCATACTTGCAGGAGACGCCCTTCTGACAGATGCCTTTCATATAATTTCTCAATCCGGAGCAAAACCAAAAATACTGTTAAACATCATTGGTGAGCTGTCCCGTGCCAGCGGTCCTGAAGGCATGGTAGGTGGTCAGACAGTAGATATTATTCTTGAAGGCAAAAAAGCAAAGAAAAAAGAACTCCACTACATTCATACACATAAAACCGGAGCATTAATAAAGGCTTCTGTGCGTATCGGAGCATTAATGGCAGAAGCAACCCCTGCCAGACTCAATGCATTGACCAGCTATGGAGAAAAAATAGGCCTTGCATTCCAGGTCATTGATGATATCCTTGATGTTACAGGTACAAAAGAGGAGCTTGGAAAATCTGCCGGAGCTGACGGTGCAAGAGGAAAGAACACCTATCCTTCCATATTCGGACTGGATACATCGCAGAGCATTGCAGAGGATTTGATACATGATTCTCTTGAATCTATAAAAAGACTGAACCACAATGCAGAACCTCTGGCAGAGATCGCCAGATATATTTTATCAAGGAGAAATTAATTAACAATCATGATGCTAGAAAAAATCAAAGGTCCTGATGACATAAAAGACCTGACAAATGATGAATTAAAAAAACTGGCTGGCGAGATGCGTGAAATAGTCATCGAGACCGTTGCAACCAACGGCGGTCATCTTGCCTCAAATCTGGGTTCTATTGACCTCACCATAGCGCTTCATTATGTGTTTAATTCGCCAAAAGATAAAATCATCTGGGACGTTGGCCACCAGGCCTATGCTCATAAGCTTTTGACAGGAAGGTTTGACAGGTTTTCAACTATAAGAAAACATGAGGGAATATCTGGATTTCCAAAAATGTCAGAAAGCCCTCATGATTCCTTCGGAACAGGCCACAGCTCAACCTCAATATCTGCCGCCTTTGGAATTCTTGAAGGAAGGGACCAGATGAAGGAGGACTTCAAGTCCATCGCAGTTATCGGCGACGGTGCGATGACAGCCGGTCTTGCCTTTGAAGGACTCAATCATGTGGGACATCTAAAGAAGGACCTGCTGGTGATCCTGAATGATAATGAAATGTCCATCTCCCCTAATGTTGGGGCCCTGTCAGCCTATCTGCAGAGAATGCTTATG
>CALZMZ010000165.1 GCA_945788685.1 Thermodesulfovibrionia bacterium
TTTTGACCATATTGCTGTACACAACTGCAAACGTATCATTGATGGCCACGTTTGATGTATCGATTGTCCCCTCTACGGTAATTGAGGTATTGGTATTGCTGGTAATCAGGTAGTTATTGTAATCATAGGCAATATTGGGTACAAGTATCATTCCCGTAAAATCTCCCCAGACAGGAGTGGTAGCACTTCGTGTCACTGTTGTAGTATTTACTGATGCTACTGTATCCTGTGCAATATAACTGCTGCTGCCATATACCCTGAACTGATAATTTCCATGAGCATCATGACACTCCACGCACTCAATTGACCAGTCTCCATACCCGTTGTCTATTTGCAGACTGGAGTGTGTCTCAACATCTGTAGCTTTAAAGGGCTGATGACAGCTCCAGCAGAGCGCATTATATTGGGTATCATCTATGGGACCATTTCCGTAACTCAGCCCTTCTATCATAAGAGATGGTTCAGATCCCCAGACATAGTGACATTTTTCACAGGTAACATTTTTTGAAGCGTTATGCGGATAATCCATGGCATGGGAATAAACAGTTGCAAAAACAGCTGTGACAGCCAATAAAAGTGTAATAATTATTTTTTTATTCATTCTTTCAAGAATAAGCTGCCAACTGCCAGCTTTACCCCATACTGTGTTTTTGATTCAGTAAACGTCATGTTCTCTGTTCCAAAGGCATCAAAGATCATCACTTCTGTTGTCTTCAGTGTACTGTTGACTGTCCCCGCAATAATTTCTGCTGTCCCGTCTCCATCCATGTCTGAGCCGGCCACTGAAGTGATATAATGAGAACTTTCACCAACCTGGAATTCAGATATTTCTGAACCTTCAGCGTCAAAGATATTTATCATGCTGGTGCGCCCGGAATTGGAACGCGACCCTGTTACTATTTCGTCAAATCCGTCTCCATTGATGTCCGCGCCTGTTATACTGATACTATTTATATTTCTGTTCCTCTTGGAGAATTTACTATATATATTTCGAGTCTTCATGGAGAATTCTTTAACGAGATGAACACTCCACCGGCCTGTTCCTGCGGATGTATCCACTTTCCATATCCTGATTTTTATCTTATTTCCATTGACAGGCGTTGAGGAGGTTATGATCTCATCCTGCTGATCACCATCCACATCCCCGGCTGCAACCAGTACACCCCCTACGCTTTCATATGCATTCAGGTGAATGCCGGTATCTACCAGTTTCTGCTGTTCAGGATCGAGGACATATACCCGTACATCTGTTGGATTACCTGCATATGTTCCTGTTCCCACAATAATTTCATCATACCCATCACAATTGATATCACCTGACGCTATGTTTGCTCCATAAAAATAAGGAAATACTGTGGTGGTTAAATACTGGAACTGCCTGCCGGTATGATCAAATATGCTTATTTCTGCCGGGTTGTCATGGCCCGGACCAGGAGCTGTTATAATCTCATCAATGCCGTCGTTGTTTATATCTCCTGCAGCAACGTTTACTCCATATGTATTCTCATGTGCCTGAAATGCTATTCCGGATTCAGTACCATCAGGACCAAATACTTTCACAGATCCGGTGTTTTCTTCCCCGGGACCGGCTCCGGTAATGATGTGCAGATAACCTTGATCAGCACTCTCTTCGACTTCTTCAGCCGTTTTTATATATTCCCCGTTAAACGTTACCGCTCCATTGGCATCAAGTAACTTCGTTTGATAGGAAGGCGTCAGATATCCCTGAACAGCATTAAATTGAATATAATATGTTCCTGCCGCTGCATCTTTTACTTCCCATGTTGTACCACCTCCAGCATATGACTCCGGTCCGCTGATAACAAACGTGGCGCTGGCAATATTCGCATGAACGCTGATCTGACCTTTTGCCTCGCGTACTTCAAGAGTTACAGGGATAATCTGTGGGCTTGCTACTGCGCCTTCACCGGTAATTGTTATAGAACCGGTTAATGTACCCTCTTTCAGATCAGAGGCATTCACAGAAACAGATACTGCATCCGGTGCTGTCCCTGTTATTTTATCCAGTGACATCCAGCCAACATTTGATGATGCAGTCCATGTAAGAATACCTGTTCCTGCATTTGCAATTGAAAGACTCCGGGAAGCAGGGGTTGAGCCATTTACTGATACAAATTCCAGTGATAACGGATGTACGGAAAGTTCAGGTGTGGGCCGTTCTGCTACTTCTATAACAACATCCACTATTTCTGTGGCCCCTGACTCCGCACTTATCTGGACAGTGCCCGTGTGAATTCCTGCTGTAAGCCCATCCATGTCTACACCAATTTCCATTGTGTGGTTTTCTGACGGTGCTAATGAGCCGTTATATTCTGACAGGGTAATCCAGCTGTTATCAGCATATGCCGACCAGTCAAGAGGACTATTGCCTTCATTGCCTATTTCTACAGACTGTAATATAGGATGAGAGCCTTCATCATCCCCTTCAAAGTATAAGAACAGCGGATCTACTGAAAGCTGCGTATATGAATCTATACCGTAAACCTCAACACTTCCGGTGTGCCGTGACGCAATAAAAAGCCTGTTGCTGTCACCTGTTATTATCCCGATGGGTGTCCTGAGCTGATGATCGGCATTATAGAGGGAAGTAAGGAAAGTGCCGTTCTCATCAAACACCTGTACGAGCTGCTGATATGTATCAGTCACATAAATCCTTCCTTCACTATCGAGCGTAATCCCCACGGGCATACTCAGTCTTCCGTCTCCGATTCCGTGTTCACCAAAGCTCCTTTTAAACAATCCATCCATGTCAAATATCTGTACGCGTGCGCCCTGACCTACACCTGTCCATGATTGAAACTGCTGATGGTCGAGGACAAGAAGCTCGCCTGCTATCTCATTTACTGCCA
>CALZMZ010000166.1 GCA_945788685.1 Thermodesulfovibrionia bacterium
TTTTGAATTATAACAGAAAACAGATCATGGCAGCGTTGAAGCACGCACTATGTGCGGACCTAAACTCTTTCAGTCCTGTGAAGTACAATCAATGTTTTCCTGCGATTCAGACAGTAGGATCAGGCAGCTGAAATAATCATAGATAATAAGATGTTACAACAAGGTGAGCGTTATGGTGAATATATTTTTGCCTGGTGCTTATTTTTTTACTTGAAATATAACACCTAATAAGTATAATAAGTGTTATGGATATTAAAAAGATCTCTCTTCATCGGAAAAAGATAAGCATTTTAAAACAGAAGAGAAGCAGATTGGAGGAGATAGCAATGGGACGCTCCCCCATGGTGGCAGCTTCATTTATGGCGCGGAGATTAAGGCCTGAAGCTTCATTGGTTTACTATCTTTCCGCTTCTATAGCAGGACAAAGCAGACACCGGTATGTTCGGAAAGGTGAAGTAGAGTATTGGCGTAAACGGGCATACGCGTGGAAGGAGTTTATCAAGGCAATTGCTACCTGGGTAAAAGTAAACAAACAGATAGAGAAAGAGTTAAGAGAGATCGGGAAACTGAGGTGTGAAGAACTCCCCGTGGGTAAGGAAACTGAAAGGAAGGGGAAAAGGGAGTAAATGAATCTGCTGGTTTTTCAGGAAGACAAGGCATATATCAAAGAGTGTTTAGAAAATGGCGATATTGATTATGTTGAGGCGGCCAGCGAGACAGCAGAGACGGAGTTTTTTGAGTATCTCAATGGCCGGGGGCTGTTGCAGCAGCTCTCGGAGACATATCCTCTGAGACGAAAGAAGCAGGAGGTGCCGATGTGGCTGTATGTAGCCAGTGATATAAGTCTTCGATTGCATGGAATGCAGAGTTTTCACGGCTACCCCCTGGTAGTACGCACCGGGGGATTGATCAATGCCTTGGGGCCAAAAGTTGGGAAAAAAGCGATACATCCCCAAACAGGACAGATGACGCTGCACTGTCCTGGATTCAACTCTAAGAATACCTATGATCGGCAGACCCCCTGTGATCAGGATTGGCTGAGAAAAGTAGCACGGGCAACGCCGGCTGATAAATTATTGACATGGTATAACACCCAGATGCCGCAGTTGCTGAAAGAGCAAAAGTTGTTTGACCCTGAAGGTATCTTTATAGGAGATGCCTCGTATGTATTTGTCCCGGACAATGAGCGGTATGAGGGATCGGTAGTTTTACTTTTTGATGAGCATAATCATCCTGTTAAAAAAGAAAACCTTACTTTGGAGCAGTTACGGCGTTGTTCCTATAAGCGGTGTTATAAATGGGTGGAGCTTATTCATACCAACAGGAAGGGTGAATTCTTTTTCTTTGTGTCAATGTGGTTGGGTTCTGGGAAAAAACATGAAAGCCCCATTTTGTATCATCTTGTGGAAGAGTTTCTTAAGATAATGGGGCGTGGGGTCATGAAATGGTTGGTGGTGGATCGGGGTTTTCTCGATGGCCACCAGATGGGATATCTGAAAAAGCAGTGGGGAGTTGATACTCTTACAGGACTGCGGAGCAATATGGACATACTGGAAGATGCCCGGGGATTATCGAGGATGGATAGGGCAATTTGGCAAGACTACCGTCCAACACAATTGGAGCCAGCGTATCTTCCGCCGGAACCTAAACCGGAAGCACTAGTAAAACGGGAAAGGGCGCGCCAGCGGACATTGAAGGCACAGGGGCGCTGGCCTGAACCGGCTCCGCCAGAAAAGATAGCGGTTTTTAATGACCTGAGCAGCTGGGAAGCATGTGCTGTGCCGCTGACGGTAGTACTTACGGAGAGAGAAGGTACCCCGCCGTGGGGACTGGTCAGTACTGCTCGTTCTCAGGATGGTTCATTCCTAAGAGACACCTATCATCTTCGTGAAACCATTGAAGAGAGGCATCGTCAAACCAAGTTGTTCTGGGACCTTGCTGGTTTCCGTTCTCCGAACTTCAATCTTGTGACCAATCAGGTAGTTTTTGTCGGTCTCGCTTATACCCTTTTACAGATGCAGCTGCTCGATGAAAACCGGCCTGAACTCAACCGCATGACCCGCACCACCCTGAAAGGTCAACTCCTTCCCTATGGCAATCACATCGTCGTGTACTACAAACAATACTTTGCCTTCTTCAATGTTCCGGAATACAGCACTATCATTATGGATATAGTCGAACCGGCAAAGAGTAAGCTTCGAAAAAAATTTCGCACATTACAAAAAGAGCTTCGGTATAGTTTGAAAAATCCTCGACCGCCTTAAACAAAACCAGTGATTACTTAAACAGATTAAGAAACTGTATCTGATTCTTCAATGGGAAGGTGTTCCCATTTACGCATAAATTACACAGATTTTTCTTTCCTTCTCTTCTCCGTCCACAAATAGACATTATATCTGTGTAAATAAGTTAATAGTCTTGTTTCCCCTTTATTCCTTCTTTTTAGGCTATCCAGTAAAATATTGTAAATTTAGCTCGTACTGTCTGAATCGCAGTAATATGTTATTTATTGTTGACAAAAACAAAAAACTGTTTTAATATCTCTATAACAATTCTACTTTGACAATCCTGTTAAAGCTGAAAGGTATTTGGGACAGGGATCACGGATTCCGGATGCCTTCATCTTTTATGGCAATTCAGCATTTGGTAACAATCTATCTGAAAGCAGTGAAATCGAGGTCTTTGCCCGATTTGTTGTCCTGCTTAAACC
>CALZMZ010000167.1 GCA_945788685.1 Thermodesulfovibrionia bacterium
TGTCGGTATTATCCTCAATACTCACTATACTTCCTCGCACTCCCTTTGACTTCATCAGCCGGATACTTCTTTTTATTAATATCAATCTTTTTATTTGCCGCTTCAATCAGATCGATCCCCAGTTTATCAGAGATCCTGACTAAATAAAGAAGAATATCTGCAAGCTCCTGTTCAACCGGTTCAACTTTATCATCGGGAAGGTTACTGCTCTGCTCCTGAGTCAGCCATTGGAAATGCTCAATAAGCTCGGCAGCTTCAGCGATCAGGGCCATGGAGAGGTTCTTTGGTGAATGAAACTGGTCCCAGTCACGTTCCTTTGCGAACTTACGCAAACGGGTTCTTAAATTCTCCAGAGAATCATGATTCATAGGTTATATAGTATTGATAGCAAAGACTGATTAAGATTTCCCCAATGATTCAACATGTTACATTTTAATGGAAAATCAATCTGTTCGGCAAGAGGAAAGTAATAGATGTTGTATATATCGAGGTTGAACCTCGATATGATTATTATAAAATCCCCCTCAATCCCCCTTTGCCAAAGGTGGAGGTTTGTTTATTCCCTCTTAGAGAAAGAGGGGCCAGGGGAGATTTTATAATAAATAACTCTTTTATAGTAAAGCTTAAGAGTGACAGTTAATAAGTGAGTAATCATTCCGGTTCTTCAGTTATAATGAGAACTCAACCTGCATTCTTGCGTAAAGAGGCATGCAGGGTATGCCGAGTGTTCAACTTATGAACAAATATATACATATATTTCTGCTTATTCTCTGTCTTACCGTATTCATGTCTGCCGGATGCACGGAATCAGAGACCTCGAAAAGAGTCAGTCTTTATAAAAGATCGGGCGATACTGCTGAAAAGACAAGAGTTCCCAGGCAAAACACTCTCTGGTTTGGTTTTGATTTAAGACTTGGTCCGAAAGAGGAAGTAACAATTTACACACCTTTTCTTAAATACCTTGAGCAGATAACAGGGAGACGGTTCCGGATAAAGTTTACCGAAAGGTATGAGGATACAGTTGATAATCTGGGCACTGGCATCACAGACTTTGCAGCTATCGGATCTCTGAGTTTTGTTATCGGGCAGGAAACTTATGGTATTAATCATCTTGTGAGTGGTGTTAACCATGAAGGAGATACAACTTATCGTACCATGATTATAGTAAAACCAGAAAGTGGCATAGATAATATACAGGACATCAGAGGAAAGTGTTTTGCCTTTGGGTCTGAGATGTCGACCCAGGGACACCTTATACCGCGCAAAATGCTTGAAGATAATGCCATTACTCTGGACAATCTGGGCAAGCATATTTATACCGGTTCTCACCTGAACGCAGCAATGTCTGTTATCAATGGAGAGTGCGATGCCGCCGGCATTCAGGATGTGCTTGCAAAACGACTTGAGTCAGATGAAAAGGTAAGAATCTTAAAAAGATCTGAGCTTTTTCCCAGCAGTCTGATCGCTTATAACAGTGCGGTTGATAAAACAATAGTCAGGGAAGTTAAGACAGCGCTTCTGGCCTTTGACCCCATGGGCGAACATAAGAATGAGCTTGTTGACTGGGACAAAACAGAAATGCCTCTTGGATTCACTGAACGTAATGAACTTGAATTTAATAAAGTTAAAATCCTTGCAGAGAAGTATGGATTGTTGAAAAAATGAAGTTAAGATCAAAAATCACTCTTCTGATGATTGCAGTGGCAGTCACTGTTTCATTTTTTATTCTTATATCGATCCGTGGGGTGGTCATAAACGCGTTCAGGGGGGAACTTGAAACAAAGGCCCTTTCCATTGCCGGCAACCTGTCGGACAGGGTAGCCAATGACATTCTTCGAAAAGATTACTTCCATACTACCAAAGCCTTTAAGGAAGTTCTCAGAAAAGAAAAGGAACTTGAATATATATTTGTACTTGATAATGATGGAAACCTGTTTGCACATACATTCAGTAATGGTAAGTGTTTTTAAAGAGACCGGGTCAGAACTTCATATAGGTATCCGGGAAGACAGCCTGAAAAATACCATGATGAAAATGCGCAATATTACAGTTCCCATTATTATCCTGGTCATATTGTTCGGGATCGTTGTTTCGTTTGTGTTCAGTCTGTTTATTACCGGACCGCTGAACAAGTTTGTTGAGTTTACCAAAGTATTGGGAAGGGGAGAGTATGGAAAGAGAGTAGAGGTCAGTTCCGAAGATGAGATAGGCTACCTGGCCCGAAATTTTAATACATTATCCGTACAGCTTAAATCTTCAAGAGAGAAAATGGAAGAAGCATATACCTATACGCATCTTGTGCAGGCAGAGAAGCTTTCCTCTATCGGACAGATTTCAGCGGGCCTCGCACATGAACTGAAGAATCCTCTTACCACTCTTAAGATGCTTTTCCAGGCGTTCAAGGAGCAGCCTGACATGACTGTTGAAGATGCGGAGGTTATCAGCAGGGAGGTAGATAAAATGGATGGCATAATTACGAACTTTATGGGCTTTGTAAAACACAAGGGATTAAAATTTGCTGAGACCGATTTAAATGAACTTATAGACCGGGTGCTTTCGCTGGCAACTTATGATATTGAGAATGTCAGTATTATCGTAAAAAAGGACATGCTGGAGAACTTGCCTCCTGTCAGGGCTGACCGGGCACTTCTTGAACATGTGTTTCTGAATCTGGTCATAAATGCTGTTGACTCAATGCCTGACGGAGGTGAAATAAGAATATCAGGCAAGTCAGATGATAAATTTGTAGAAGTAATGATATGGGACAAAGGCAGCGGTATTGATTCTGATTTGCATGTAAAGGTTTTCGATCCATTTTTCACAACAAAAACCGAAGGAACAGGCCTGGGTTTGTCAATCGCATATAATATAGTAAACTCTCATGGAGGCAAGCTGTTCTTCAATAGTAAGGAAGGAAAGGGAACGGTCTTTACCGTGAGACTGCCAAAAGACAGTAACAAGTAATGAGTAACGCGTGACGAGTAACTAATAACTAATAACTAACAACTAATAACTTAATCAGGTTAGATATGAATAAAATTCTTGTTGTAGATGATGAAAAAGGTGTCTGCCACTCATTTAAAAAAATTCTTGGCAGACAGGGTTTTGATGTTGTAACTGCCAATGACGGTCTGGAAGGGATCGATAAGGCTGAAAAAGAGCAGCCTGATCTTATTGTAATGGACGTTTCCATGCCAAGGATGGACGGACTTGAAACCCTGCAAAGACTCAAGTCACTGCACCCGGACATCACGGTCATTATGATGACTGCTCACAGCACCTCAGACAGGGCCATAACAGCAATGAAGCTGGGAGCATATGATTATTTAACCAAACCATTTGATAATGCCCAGATGATCCAGCTGATCGAAAAAGCGATTATGGACAGACATATATCTACCCCCGTTTCTTTTGACGACGGTGATGATGACACAGGGGACAGGATCGTTGGCAGGAGCCCTGCAATGTTAGGGATATTTAAGACAATTGGACAGATATCTGACAGCGATGTAACAGTACTTTTGCAGGGAGAAACCGGTACGGGAAAAGAACTGATAGCCCGGGCCATTTATCATCACAGCTCACGCGTTCATAAACCATTCCTCCCTGTCAACTGTGCAGCAATACCGGAGAACCTGCTTGAGAGTGAGCTCTTCGGACATGAAAAGGGAGCATTCACCGGTGCTGATACCCGAAAAATTGGAAAGTTTGAACAATGCAATACAGGCACGATGTTTCTTGACGAGATCGGGGACATGCCTCTTGCTATTCAGGCCAAGTGGCTGAGAGTTCTTCAGGATGGAAGCTTTCAGAGGATTGGCGGTAAAGAAGAGATACATACAGATGTGCGAATTATTGCTGCAACAAATCAGAAACTTGAAAGACTTCGTGACGATGGTAAATTCAGGGAGGACCTGTACTGGCGCCTGAATGTTGTAACTATAATGATACCACCTTTACGTGATAGAAAAGATGATATAGAGAAACTTGTAAAGTATTTTACAGGAAAGTTCAACAGGGAACTTGGAAAAAACATACTTGGCGCATCACCTGAGCTCACTGGTGAATTCAATCAATACAACTGGCCCGGCAATGTCAGGGAACTCCAGGGAATAGTACAGCGGGGTATGGTAATGTGTCAGAAGGATATTCTGTCTCTGGAAGATTGTGACTGGCCGCCTCACGCTGCAGGTACGGAGGGCACGCATGATATTGAACAACTATTAACTAGTGCCGCAGAAGAATTGCTTCAGCAGGGGGGGGGAAACATCCACAAAAAGGCTGTGGACCGGTTTGAGCGATTATTAATCAGAAAAGCACTTGCATTGACCAAGAATAATCAGGTGCTTGCAGCAAAGATGCTCGGCATATCAAGAAACACCCTCAGAAGCAGAATTTATAACAAATAATCCACTTATTGTTCATAAACAATACATTTTGTTCAAGTTCTGAACAATTTTGGACTCCTTCATTCTTCTAACTTCCTGATTCTAAATAATTCTATATATGGCATAGACCTTGCTTATTTCAATATTACTTTTTATAAGTCATCAACTGGGCTATCTAGCCTGAAAATCAACACAATAAGAAAGGAGAAGTAAAGCATGAAAAAGGGATTTTATGCAGTAGTCGGTTAGTTGCAATGACAATGATGATAGGGATAGGTTCATCAGCCATTGCTGCAGGATCAGCCTATGATTCAGTAAAGGAGAGCGGGACAGTCCGGATTGGACATGGAACAGATGTTCCACCTCTGAGCATGATTGATCCAAAAGACGGGGAGTTGAAGGGTTTTGATATTGACATTGCAAAGGCAATGGTTGAGCAGATCGGAAAGATCATGGGCAAAGAGCTCAAAATGGAAGGCGTAGTTGTCAATAATAAAACAAGGATCGCCTTTCTTGCCAACAAGAGAATTGATCTGACTATCAGAAGCATGAGCCACACAAGAAGCCGTGATGAGCAGGTGGATTATGCTGAGCCTCCTTATCTCTGGACAGGTAAAATATTTTACGCCAAAAAAGGAAAATTCAAAAAACCCATGGATATCTGCGGCAAGGTCATGGCTGTTACTCAGGGGTCAAATGCCTACATAGCAGGTCAGGAATATCTGAAGGAGATGGGCTGTGATAAAAAGTTTACCATTAAAGCATTCCAGTCAAATGCAGAGTGCTTCCTCGCATTAAAGCAGGGCAAGGTTGACGCTTACATCCAGGACACTCCGATCATTGCTGGAGTAGCTGGAAAAGAAGGTGTTGATTATGAGCCGGTAGGACCGATCTTCAGCCCCGGTCTTTATGGAATCGGCACCCCTCCAAATGACAGCAAATGGAGAGACACCGCAAGTTTTGCTCTTCAGGATCTGATGGCAAACGGGACATA
>CALZMZ010000168.1 GCA_945788685.1 Thermodesulfovibrionia bacterium
CAGCCTAATTGCATCAAGCGGCAGTGAACGGGGATATCTGTTTGGAGATGCTGGAGGCCACAGGGAGATAAAAGTCTTCTTTGAAAAAGCGAAGCTTAATTGGATGATTACAAGACTTGAGGCAAAGCAAACTGAACTATAAGTGGGGTCAGAATGAAAATTGAAGTTTTCATAAATATCCGGGAAATCGGACAAGTTTCTTTTAACTGCTGACTGTGGAAGCAGGATAAGTAAGAAGGGTTAAAATTGGAATTAAGCAGATACTTTTATGCCTTCATGTTGAATGGGCAGGATCTTTCTGAGATCAACATGAGTAGATGCTTCGAGGATTTCAATCCCGATAATTTTATCACCATCTCCTATATCAAGAACAACATCCTCAGCCACACGCCTGTTCATGACATCCTGTTTGCTTTCGTCCAACCGGATATAAAGAAGATCTGATTTGTCGTCATAGGTAATCTTCATTGCTGCTCCTTCCATTCACCGTAAAATACATAAACGGTTATTGTTAGTATTTTATCATGTTCAATCGTATAAATCACTTCAATCTTCTTCTGTTTGTAGAATACATCAAGACGTTTTCTATTAAACATATATACTTTTGCCTTACCTCTTCGACCTCTTTTTACCGGAATAACAGAACCAGTATTAATAACATCTATCAGCTGTCAGCAGAGGACAAGTGCCGGGAGGTGTCTATGCATTAAGAAATCATAATTTCTTAATTGCCTTCTTTATTTTCTCTTCGCTCGGAAGCATGACCTTGTACTTTGCTATAAATATCTTCTCTTCTAATCTATCCAGGGCGTAGGCTATTTCTTCCCGGCATGTAATCAGCAGCGAAAAAGACTTTAAAGAACGAACTTCAAAGATTGAATAAAAAGCGAACTTCCAACATCGAACGTCCAACTTCCAACGTCGAATGAAAGACAAGTTGCAAATAACGTAAATTTAGCATCACTTTTTGTTTCTTCGTCTTTCCCCATTCATCATTCGATGTTGAACGTTCGATGTTCGATGTTCATTGTTCATTTCTCATGCATTGGGGTAGTATCTTTAACTATCATTTATCCTTCTTGTATCAAAAGCCTGCCACATTTCTTCCATCAAGCCACAAAGTACATATTGGGATTAACCCCTTATTTTTTTTATTAACATAGCTATCGATTTACATCCACGTGCAAATGCGTGGCACCTCTTTAATTTTTTCACAATACCTTAACTACCTAAGATATTGACCTTATTCACCCTGATACTGTCTGGCACGTTTGTTGAAATAGAGACAGGATAACGGAACCGGGAAAAACTGGAAATGGTAACGAAATAATTAAAAAAAGAAGGAGAAAGCAATGAAAAAAATTATGATATTAACATTGGTCCTGGTATCTCTCTCTGTGTGTCCTGCATTTGCACTGGACCAGTTAGTCTATCCTGTAAAAGGGGAGCATAAGGGGAGCAGCTTATTACCCAGACAGGCATTCGAAATGCTCAAAACAGAACCAGAACAAACGTATCTTGTAGATATACGAACTCGTTATGAATATCAGGATATAGGCCATCCAGCAGGGGCGTATAATATTCCTTTTCAGTTCTACACTACAAAAGCGGGCGGGAAAGGATACGAAAAAGTCCAGAACAAGGCTTTTTGCAAGGACCTTAAGGCCCGGTTTAATCAGGAGTCTGACTCAGTATTGTTTTTATGCCGAAGCGGAGTCAGGGCTATTTTTGCATCCAATGCTGCAGTTGAATGCGGGTTTAAAGAAGAAAAGGTATTCGTCATACTGGGTGGATTTGAAGGTGATAAAATAAAAGATAAAAATAGTCCCTTCTTTGGTAAACGCATGGTTGGAGGATGGCGTCTCGAAGGCTTGCCCTGGACCTATAAAATGGATTCGCAATTAATGTATCAACCTGACCTTTGAGGGAATGGGCATATCCATATGTTATCCAGTCAAAAAATGTCATATAATGTTTAATACATGCAGCTGTTCTCAAGTGATGAGAATAAGGTTGAAACGTAAAGGAGAACAAATGAGAAAAAAAATGAGTATGTTCATGATCTGTTTAATCATGATGAGTTCCCTGGCATATGCAGGTGAGAAGACTGATATATTGCCAACCCCTGTATCAGACAGGACGTTTCAGTATCTGCACATGAGTAAAACATTTATGGGGACTCCGCTTGAGGTAGAGGCTCTTGTTCCCTATGCGCTTTTTGTAATTGGAGAGAAAGAATCACCGGAGCTGTTTATCCAGGCAGCCGGCATGGCTTATATGATCGGGCAGTGGTCACAGGAGCCGGGGACATCTGTTGAAACGGTAAAGCAGAATAAAAACCTCTCCCCGATTATTCTCGATAAAGACATTTCAGGTGAAGATATAAACACTCACAATCTGGTAGTCATCGGGAAAAATAACATTATATATGAAAAATTAAAGAATAAGCTGACCGGTAAAGGATCATTTATTGAAGTCATAGAGAATGGATTAGCTGAAGGAAGGGATGTGATGGTTGTCTCTGATCACAAGGCGGCTTTTTATCTTGCAAATAAACGGCTCTATTTTAAGTCAGGTGCGTACAAGGGATATTTTAACTTTGTAAAAACCAGGCTGTTAATTGAAAAGGGAAACCTCGATGAGGCGTTATTTGCCCTTGATAATCCGGAAGGAATACGGGGATGCGGTAAACCT
>CALZMZ010000169.1 GCA_945788685.1 Thermodesulfovibrionia bacterium
CCGGCTGTGATGTGAGCGAATCACTCTGTCCCGGTTCATCAATGGACAAAATAACGGTTGGAGCAGTTGTGGGACAGGCAAATACTGCATTGAACATCAGCAACAACGCAACCTTTGCCCTGCGCTTTAAGGTGAAAGTGAAATAACAACCAGTTCTGCAAAAGGCCTCGACAATTGGATTCATCTACTAATTGTTAGATACCCTAATCGTGTCTGTGTATAAATTGCTATTTATTATTTATGTTATGCCCGAAGCCAGCCACAGCAATCAATAAGCAGGGGTCTGTAATCTGGCATCCAGGACCAGCTGAAAAGACTGGATTCCCGCTCAACAGACAACGGGAATGACAACTCAGCGGTCATGTCTATACACAAACTCAAAAGAGTGAGGTATTTCACCCATAACAGTGATATCCCTGAGAAAATAATGGTTATCATTTAATAAATATGTAATTAACTATCCTGCCAAATGAATTTTATATATATTTCAGATAGTTACACGTATCAATGATCAAGAATTAACAGGCATAATAATTGCTTTTATTAAATCTATAATCAGATAAATTTGGCCGCCGAAAGGGCAAAACCCGGGTAACCGGGTCTCGCAAAGCCACCTGCCCCGAATCATCGGGGTTGAGGGGCTGTCGAAGTGGCAGACAGACAAAAAAACCCACCCTTTCCGGATGGGTTTTTTTTGTTTTATACATGAAAGAAAAAGTTTGAAAATTATCAAAAAAAATAAAGATTTACGGATATTTTACCGATACGAAACAGAGGAGTATTACATAAGGGAGGAATGCGCTTTCAGGCGGGATTCTGCTTTGAACAATGCAGCGCATATTATGACGGGCAATGTTTTATTAACTTTTATTTGGGTGCAAATGAGACGTAATACATATCTATATATATATGCATATATCGATATATATACGATTTACGAAATTATTTTATTTGAAATAAAAAATCACATGGAGGCGTTATGAAAGAGCAATATAAAATCCTGATAGCAGATGACAATGAGTCACTCTGCCAGGTGCTTGAAGAGTTGTTAAGCGAGGAGGGTTACGAGGTTACCATAGCACATCGTGGTGATGATGCCCTCGTTGAACTGCAAAGACAGCCGCATCATCTTGCACTGCTCGATATCAGAATGCCCGGGCTAAATGGCATTGAGGTCCTGCAGGAAATCAAAACAACATTTCCCGGGACTGATGTAATCATCATTACAAGCCATGCGTCAGTAGATTCTGTTGTGGAAGCGATCCGGCTTGGAGCCCAGGATTATATGATCAAGCCGTTTGATGACCTCGACATTGTATCGCACGTGGTAAGGAGATCTATTACAAAACGCCGGTTGCAGGATGAGAACAATATTTTAGTTGAAGAACTTAAAGATAACAATACAAAGCTTAAGGCATCGATTCAACGTCTGTCTTCCCTGAACAATACGAGCAGGGCCCTCCACTCGTTTCTTGAACTCGATGACCTTCTCAAGTCATTTGTTGAGATAGTAGCAAATGAACTGGATGCTGACAGAGTTTCCCTGATGCTCCTTGACAAGGAAACCAATGAACTCATTATAGAGGCCGCAGTAGGACTGGATGAGCAGTTGGTAAGATCGGTCCGTATCAATATGGGAGAAGGGATTGCTGGCACGGTTGTTCAGGAAGGGCAGTCAATTCTTGTCAAAGACATAGAAAGCGATCCGAGATTTTCAAAATCGAATAATGATGAAGCATATAACACCAGTTCATTCATATCTGCGCCAATTCTTCTCAGTGTGCCGATTACCTATCAGCAAAAAACCTTTGGCGTGATAAATGTCAACGATAAACGGACCGGTGGAGTGTTTACTGATGATGACCTGAATTTCGTATCGAATCTGGCAAGCCAGGCTGCTGTTGCGATAATGAATGTTCAGATAATGGAGGACCTCAAAAATACACATTTTGAGGCGATAACCGCACTTGCTGAAGCCCTTGAAGCAAAGGATTCCGTAACAAGAAACCATAGTGACCGGATGCTCAGGTTTGCCATACAGATTGCAGACCGGCTGGGACTGAATGAACACCAGAAGGAAGGATTACGCTATCTTGCCGTACTTCATGACATAGGGAAGATCGGAATACCCGAACAGATCCTTCTCAAGCCCGGAAAGCTGACTGATGAGGAATACAAAGTAATGAAACGGCATCCGGTTATCGGGGCCCAGCTTGTACAAAAAGTCAGCTTCCTGTCTCCGGTTGCGCCTCTTATCCATGCACACCATGAGCAGTATGATGGCAATGGATATCCAAGAAGATTATCAGGGGCTGATATTCCGATCGAATCAAGGATCGTATCTGTGCTGGATGCGTTTGATGCCATGACCTCAGACCGGCCGTACAGACAATCGATAGGGTTAGATCGGGCGATACAGGAACTGAAGGATTTTGCAGGAAGCCAGTTCGATCCATGTGTAGTGGAAGAGTTCATCAGCATACTCCTGGAACAGGATGGCATACATGCTGAAGACGTTATACACGACACACACGATGAAATGGCTGAGCCTTTTTATTGTGAATCAATAATTAATACAGCGGTGATCACAAGATCAGATGATGAATCAGGACAGGAAAGTTTATCGTGATGATGCCATTTTTATTAACACAAATAAAGAATCACGGCCCTGTGTCAGATAGGCGCAGGCAGGA
>CALZMZ010000170.1 GCA_945788685.1 Thermodesulfovibrionia bacterium
AGGGACTGACACCGCAGGATTTACTGCAGATTTATCTGATGCCATGGTTAATACCCGGACAACCGGAGCATCAGTAGTATCTAAAAATTTTCCCGCCTGGTGAAGATTTTCTTCGCTCATTGACTTCAGAAAGGGCAGGTAAGCAAAGATTGCCACAACCAGTGAAAATGCAACAATGGATGAAGCAATATATCTCTTCATGTCTGAATTTTCCAAATAATTCAGACCATAAGAAGCCATTAACGTAAACATGGGGAATATAACCATTACATACCGTGATCTCCTGACCTGCAACATTACAATGATAATAATGAGCCAGCTGATAATCAAGAATTTAAAATCCCGCGTTTTGATAGCAACATAAAAAGAAAAGAGTGCAGATATTGTGATGAAAGGATGGACCTGATACAGGAATGTTGAAACAAAACTCTCTCCCCATCTCCTCAAACCGGGCGCCTGATATTCACGGAGGAAAGCTATCTGGCTGAGGATGACGTCAGATTTAAGCAGGAAAGCAACTCCGGCAAGTATTAAAATAATGATGGCTACGAATAACCCACGTTGAAGGCAGATTCGAAACCCGTATTCCGGATTGTCTGTGTTCTGTATTCTGAAATCTGTGTTCTGAAATATATACACCACAAATATTACAACCAAAACCGACAGCATCATCCAAACTGAGTACTTTGAGAAGATGGCACAGAAGACTGCCAGCGAGGACAATAGAATCCAGACACCTCCTTTTTCCATTACCTGAATAAACGTAAAAACAGAGAGGGTCAGCAGGAACATGGCAGCTACATCGACCAGCATTAAAGGAACCTGTGAAAAAATATAGGGAATTCCCAGAATCATTATACCCGCATAAAAACCGATTTCATCACTCCATAATGTCTTTCCGATAAAGAAAGTGAGAACCACGGTTAATGAAAAAAGTGTTGAGTTAAATATCTGAATGAAAATTCTGGACTCACCCATGATTTCAAAAATCAGTCCATATACAAAGGGAACAAGAGGGAGATCGGTCCAGGGGTTAATTGCGTGGCCCCATTGGGCAAGAAAGTCTCCGGTCCCGTAACGTGCAATATGTTTGGCATACATAAAATATCTTGAGACATCAATAATGACCTCAGGCTCTGACCAGAAAATAGCTGATGCAGCAAAAGAGGCAATGAAAAGCATCAAAGCAGGTTTGTATTGTTCATATTTCACGAGTGAGAACGCATAGGCAAACGTTAACCCGAGAGCGAGCACAGGAACAAACCAGACCATGTCCATATGTGCAAAGGTCCAGTTCCAGCTTGTAAGCCTGTTGTCATCGACATGTCTGAAAAGATATAACATGTTGAAAGATAACATAGATAAGAGAGGGACCAGTAATATAAAGAAGTTCTTCCTGACAGGCGACACATTTTCAGACATGCCCTAGTATACTATACTGTTCAGGGTATCAATTAAGGACAGACCATGGGAAATAAATATACAGTAAGCGCTGATGAAATGAATGAAAGGCTGGACAACTTTCTTTCATTAAAAAGCGATATTACGCGCTCAGGCATTCAGCGATTAATTAAAAGCGGACTTGCAATGGTAAACGGGGGAGTTGAAAAACCGGGCTATAAAGTAAAGGCAGGTGACATTATAGAGGTTATTGTGCCTGATGAGCCTGATACTATTCTGACTGCTGAAGACATTCCTCTGGACATTATCTGGGAAGATGAACATATGGTGGTGGTCAATAAACCGCATGGAATGGTTGTTTACCCGGCTGTAGGCAACAGGAGTGGGACGCTGATGAATGCCCTTGCTTTCAGGTGTAAAAAACTCTCCCCAGTTGGCGCGCCCTTAAGACCCGGGATAGTCCACAGGCTGGACAAGGACACATCAGGAATAATGGTTATAGCAAAGGACAATATAACCCATTACGACCTTGTAGAGCAGTTCCGAGAGCGAGAGATAGAAAAACAGTATCTCGCGCTCGTATTCGGTAATCTGAAAGATGATAAAGGGGAGATCAACAAGTCAATAGGCAGATCATTGTCAAACAGAAAGAAGATGTCAACAAAGGCAAGGAGGACAAAAGAGGCAATAACACAATATGAGGTTGTGGAGAGGTTTGGATATGCCACACTGGTAAAGGTAAGGATCCTGACCGGCAGGACCCACCAGATACGGGTGCACTTTGCATCTATAGGCCATTCAGTTCTGGGCGACAGTTTATATGGCAAGAAGGTCAGGCTGGAGACCTCGCAGGGAATAATAAAGTTTAACCGGCAGATGCTTCATGCCTCCAGCTTAAAACTGAAGCACCCTGTAACAGGGAAGATGCAGGAATTTACAGCTCCCATGCCTGAAGACATGCAGGGAGCAATTGATAAGCTGAAAGAGCTTTCGACATATTTTTAAAATTTCGATAAAGATATATTTCAGGATATGATTTCTTTTATTGTGTCATTCCCGCCTCCGCGGGAATGACAACTATTTCAATGAATAAATTGTTTTAATGACCACTACTATTTTTCATGCTTTTTTTCCAGTTTCAAAGCGTTGCACTACAGATTTGACATTTTTATGCCGTTAGAATTAAATTATTAAGTCGCATCTTATCTGCATCGCTGTCCTGGTTTTACCCAATCTAGACAGAGGATATAT
>CALZMZ010000171.1 GCA_945788685.1 Thermodesulfovibrionia bacterium
TCAGGAATTAACGCTGAAAGTCCCTTACCAAGCGCTGGTTTCATTACCGATGATCTCCTTTGCAAGTTCTATATAGCTCTGGGCCCCTTTTGAGCGAATGTCATAAAGCATAACAGGTTTGCCATGACTCGGTGCTTCTGCAAGTGTAATATTTCTGGGAATAACCGTCCTGTAAACTTTGTCACCAAAATGTTTTTTTAGTTCTGCAGTGACCTGGTTGGCCAATGAATTTCTCCCGTCAAACATGGTAAGCAGTATTCCCTCTATTTGTAATGAGGGATTAAATGATTCCTTTATCAGGTTGTATGTATGAAGCAGCATGCTGATCCCTTCAAGAGCGTAATATTCACATTGCATAGGGATAAGCAGGCTGTCAGAGGCCACCAGGGCATTCAGGGTTAAAAGGCTGAGTGAAGGCGGACAATCTATGAAAATATAGTCATACCGGCTTTTAACAGGTTCAAGCGCGGTTTTCAGGATCGTCTCCCTGTTGTCTTTTGCAGTAAGCTCCAGCTCTGCACCGATAAGCTCAATATTAGATGGTATGATTTTCAGGTTTTCCAGACTGGTAGTCTGGATAATGTCATCCAGGTTTTTTCTTTCTATATAGAGGTCATACAGGCTGCCGTTAGAGGAACTTTTGTCCAGACCAAGACCACTTGTGGAATTACCCTGGGGATCTGCATCAATAAGCAGCACGTTCTTGTCAGCTGCTGAAAGAGATGCTGCTATATTGATTGCGGTCGTGGTCTTTCCCACTCCACCCTTCTGGTTGGCTACTGCTGTTATTTTTCCCATGATAAAAAAGAGTTATTTAACTGAAATGATACGCCCAATATGAAATAATATTGCTTCTGATTATTAAAATTACTCTAAGTACAGAACATTATATCAGGTTTTATCAGGCCCCGTCCTGTACAAATTTAAATCCTTTTTTTATGGACAGTTCTGCCCTGGCCAGTTCTTTCCCAAGGTATGCGGCATGACCCAGATCTGAGACCCATTTATTGTCAACAATAGTCAGGTAAATGTCCCTGCTGCTCTTACCCGCAATCTTTCTTAAGAGCCTGTTGTCATACGAATAATGCTCTACCAGGAGGGAACCGTTCTTTTTAGAAGGGACAATGACAAAGTAACCGGCCTTGTCCAGCTTTATGGAGGTTTTCGCAAACTTCTTTGCTTTCACAGTGGAAACAGTTGAACCGACAAATGATATGGGCATTGATACTGTCTGCTGATCGCTGCAATCACCATGACATCCGCAGCCTGATGCAGCTGTTGAAGAAAGCGCTTTCTGAGCAAGTTCTTTCACTCTCTTTGTTAAAGTCCTTGTATTTTCGCAACCAATCTGGTCATCCATGCTGATTTGTTTGCGAAATGTATCAACATCTGAAGGGGAGACATTTTTAAGTATTGGGCGTCTGCCTTCAGAGCCTCTGATACGCATGTTTTTGTCTACGCCGTTTTCCCACAGAGCCAACAGGGTCTTTCCGCTCTGGTGGCCGGCTGTGTCTTTTCCGGCCAGGATTAAATATGCGATGGACGGATTGGAAATAACATTTTTCACAATTTTGTCTATGCCGATATTCTCTGTTTCTGTCTTTCCCACAATACACAGGCCTGACGGACCGGCTTTGACAAGTTTTTCTTCCAGCTTTACACTTGAAAGTGTTGTAACAGCTACCGGAGCAGACGTATCCAGAACAGTATATTCACCTTCCACAGGGGGCCATGAACCTGTATCTATCTTAATGTCACAGCTTGATAATGTGGCTGATGCCAGTTTCGGGTATTTGGCAGTGAGCATGGTCATTGCTTCCGGAGGGATACAGTACTTGCATCCAAAGCACGGATATTCCTGGGGTTCGAGTTTATCAGACCACTCATTCACATTCCGGAGCAGTTGTTTAGCGTCTTTCAGATTGAGCAAAGGAAGAGATGCTTTCAGGTTTTCCAGTGTGCCTCTCATACAGCCGCATTTCCGGCATTTTGCAAGCTTCATACCTCGCAAAATTTCTGAATGGACCTTTGTAAACGTGGGATTCATGGCACTATTATGAATGATACCAGCGCAAAACTTCAACATGATAACTAAATCAAGAGTGAATGCCCTGATGTTAAGAATTAATCGAGTATTTCCGAAAACAAATACAGGATTACTTGATTATTTTTATGTATACATGCTGTTATTAAATAGAGGAATGAGTAAGCGAGAAGTGAGTATAGCTGAGTAGGTTAATAATTATTAAGTTGATACCAGTATCATGTATCAAAGAGTCTGTTTATGAATCCCTTTAAAAACCTTAATTCGCTCTGGGAAAAGGCCAAACCCCATATTGAGATAGCTGACCGGGCGTTTGTTTTTTTGCGGATAATTATATTTCTTGGAGGCACAGGCTGGCTCCTTCTCGCTGATATTTCACTGGAGACCTTCCAAAACGTTAGAAGCATATACATTTATTTCTTAATCTATAGCATCGCCATATATATCTGGCTGTTCATCTCACCTGAAAAGAAAAAAAATATTTACGGGATCTCTCTTATATTTGATCTTATTTATACATCTCTGCTGGTCCGCGTAACAGGTGGTTTTGAGAGCTCATTTTTTAACGGATTTTACCTGATGACTGCTCTCTATTCAT
>CALZMZ010000172.1 GCA_945788685.1 Thermodesulfovibrionia bacterium
ATGATTTACCATTCAGTCAGTTTTTCCCTGATTGCCGGGCTTTTTCTGTCAAACTATCCCGAAGCATTATCAAGCTCAGTCGGAATGCAGGAACAGGGGTATTCATTCCGCAAGGTGTTCTCTATGTGGGCATCTTTGATGATCATCACCGGTATTGGAGCGTATCTGGGAAACATTTTCTTTGCCGGCGCACCGCAATTTCTGTTTGTAATTGTACAGGGAATCGCAGCTGGTGCAATGCTGACAATGATCGCTGAAACAATGCTGCCTGAAGCTTTTCACAAAGGAGGCGCAATTACCGGATTCTCAACGCTGCTGGGATTTCTCGCAGCGCTATTTTTCAAGACATTACAATAGATAAATTTAATTAATGAAATATTTTCTCTTATGCACTCTCTGGATCCTCTGGTGCTTTCTGCACAGTTGCCTTGTTACAACCGGAACAATCATATGGTTGAGAAAGCAGTTAGGAGAAAAATTCGCCTTTTACCGGATTATCTATAATCTGTTTTCTCTGATATCAGTCCTGCCCCTGTTCTACTGGCAGCGCACAATGCCAGGTCCGATCCTTATCCCTCTGCCTCCGGATCTCATGATATTTAAATATATTGCATTGATTGTCAGCGTAGTCGTAATAGCAGGATCGTTTGTTACCTTTGACATATGGGAGTTTATGGGAATCAGACAGGTAGCATCCGGAGATCCCCGGAAAGCAAAAAAACCGGTTATTAAGAAACACGGATTATACGGTATAGTGCGTCACCCAATGTATCTCGGAGGTATCATATTCTTTTCAGCATCGATGATACACGCTCCATTACCACAATTTCTCGGATATCTGATCCTTGCCACATATATGATTGTCGGTACAGTCAGGGAAGACAGGCGTCTGTCAAGAGAACTGGGAAGCGTTTACAGGAATTATCAAAAAGAAGTGCCCATGATTATACCAAGACTTTCGGGGAGGAAGATCTGATTAGAAAAAAGGGGTCGAGAGTTCAAGGGCATAGATTCAAGTAAAAATAAATTAAAAGAGAATTGTTGAAAAAAATACTGGATTTGAAAATGATTTCTTAATCTTTTATCTGTTATTTGATCCCTTGAACCCTTGGCCCCTCGATCCCTAGGACCCTGTTTTATTATTACTTCATCATTTTCTTAATTTTATTAATATGCTTTTTCTCATCAGTAACCATTTTCTTGTAAGATAGCTCATCTTCACAGGAAATCAGGTCAGCAATTACTTTATTTGTATACGTTTCTACCATTGATTCCTCTAGCTTCAATGCCATTGACAGTGCTTTTTTCATAGAAATGGAATCCTCTGTAATTTTCGCGGTTAAATCATTTGCCACCTTCACTGTTTTGTTAATAACTGCTATTGAGATTGACGGGTCCATTTTTTTTATTTCATCGCTGAGCCCAAGAGATTTAACATCATTTAAAAAAGCTAAGTGACTAATTTCATCATCAAAAAGTTCATTCCAGAAATCTTTCCTGTCAGGGAATTTTTTCATTAATTTTTTATACATAGATGCAGCGGTTTTCTCTACTTTAATACATCCATTGAGAATTTCATTTTTGGCCATACTAAATACTCCCCCTTTCGTATGCTATAACATATTACATCGATAGATAAAATACACAGAGTTTCACTTGTGATAAGAGAATATGATGCACAGTATATCATATTGATACAAACTTTGACCTTATTAACATCAATATTCAAAACCCCGTTTACTTATTTGAGAACCACATTTTCTCGTGACAAGCCCTGATCCCTTTGCATTCACAGTTAAAAACTGTGCAATACGCCGATACCGATACTGATGGGAAATCGTCCGCCGGATTTCAGTGCATGGATCTCTTTGCTTTTAATGAGGAGATAAGTATAATCCATCTCCCCCATCTGACCTACTTGCATGCCCATGACCTCGCCAGCAACAGTCACATTCTTTGCTTCTGAAAAAATGGCTGTCTCAAGATACCCTTCATAAAAAATAAGGAACCTGCCGAGAGATTCGTCCGTTTTCTTTGGTCTTCCCCGGTAATCAAGCGGTTTCTCTACCACCTCTACATATGTACCATCCTGCTCATTGACTGCGTGAACCACATTTCCTCCGAGTACAACAAATGCCCCTTTGTAATCTGAAGGATTTTTAAACAGCATCGGCAGGTCTACTGATGTGTCAGTCGCACTCCTTGATTCTTCAGACACAACATGGGCACATCCGGAAAGAACAGTAATGCCAAGAAAAAAAATAATAAACTTTATCATGTGATACGATCCTTCTTCACCTGCTTTATGTCAATGTACAGGGTATAGCGTATAAACGCTATGTATCGCAATTTCAGTTTATCAAAATCGGATGGTATGTCAAATTGTCTAAATCTATGGGATCAGGCACCGCTAAATGAGTTATAATATATGTGAGAAGACAGACTGCGATACCTTGGATAATATTTAGCCTGAGGATCAAGCAACTAGGTTAGGGAGCGGAAGTTAGCTGTGGTGAGCAGGCCTCCGGAACAAGGGAGAAAGTCTAAAACAACTGACAAAGCACCCACTTAAAAAAAGCTCAAGGGTCTAAATTACCCGGGGCATCGCTCAAATTTCATAGAGCCATCTG
>CALZMZ010000173.1 GCA_945788685.1 Thermodesulfovibrionia bacterium
CCTTCTTTTGGTTCCGTTTTCTTGGCCGCTCAAGAAAATGAACCGGGGTTTGGGGCAGAGCCCCATTTTAATAATATAAGAATAATGTTTACAGTACTTTTAAACACTTATAGTGACTCCCGCACCTAAATGCTATCAGCCATCCTCTTCATTTCAAATACCCGGTGATGCATCCCGGATTTCATAAATACTCCCGCTTAAATCCACAACAAGCAAATCCCCGGCTTCGTTTTCACCAAAACTTGAAATATTCAGGTCAGTATCAATCAGCAGATTATTTTGCCACTTTCCGTTGACAAGCCTTAGTCCCCATATTGTTCCTTCACAGTAATCACCGTAGATATACATACCCTGCAATCCGGTAAATGTATCTCCGCGATATACAAATCCACCGGTGACTGAACAGCCCTGATTATGATCGTATTCAGTAACGGGCAGGATAAGCTTTGATTGATTGCATGTCGCAGCATTATAGCAGTGGGCACCTTCCATAATGTTCCAGCCGTAGTTCTCACCGCCGCTCCCCGCATGAGACTGATAGTTAATTTCTTCCCATTTATTCTGGCCCACGTCTGCGATATAAAGGTCGCCGTTCGTGCGGTCAAAGGAAAACCGCCATGGGTTCCGGAGACCAAGCGCCCAGATCTCGGTCCTGAATCCTGTCTTTCCCACAAACGGGTTGCCAGCCGGGATATCATATGGCTTGACGCCGGATTCAACATCAATCCGTAATAACTTGCCAAGCAGGGTATCTGTCCTCTGTCCGTTTCCCTGCGGATCGCCGCCCGAACCGCCGTCACCCAGGCCGATATAGAGAAAATTGTCCGGCCCGAATGCCATTTGACCGCCGTTATGGTTGGAAAAGGGCTGATGAACGGTAAGTAAAATTTCTTCACTGGCGGACAAAGCCAGATCAGGGTTGGATTGATCTACATGATACCGGGCCACAACAGTTGCACCATCCGGTTTCCCTGTATAGTAGACATAAAAATAACGTTTATTGACAAAGTCAGGAGGAAACGCTGCAGAGAGTAGCCCCCTTTCTCCGCCGGAGCGTACTCTTGCGCTTATATCAAGAAAAGGATCCGGTAATATTGAGGTGCCCTTTATAATTTTGATGGTACCTGGCTGTTCTACCACAAAAAGCCTGTCTGAACCATCTCCTGCATGTGTCAGATGTACAGGGCTTATAAATCCAGAATCAAGAAGTGCAATCCTGACATCAGGCGAGGTATCTCCCCCTGATGTTGTATTTGTACCAGTTGAACCACTGCCGCTGCTGCCGCAATTTTGAAAACCTGTGGCTGAGAGGACCAATACTAAAAAAATGAATTTATGTATCGTTGCGGTTATGCCATACATTTCAGTATCCCCTTTCTCATTATGCAATCGCATATACAGTAAATATAAGTCCTTATTTTTAATATCGTTATGATGTAAATCATACATAGCTGTAAGCGTTCAGCTCTCAGCTTTGCAGGCCTGTAATTCCGCACTTGATGCGGAATCCAGTCTTTTCATTACCTATAACCAACTTCATATATTTAGCTGACCGCTGATAGCTGACAGCTGTCACTTATTTATGGCCAAATGCTTTTAATGTGATTATACTATGGTGAATCTCAGGAGATACAATAAATGCTCAGATTCCAAAGCCATCCGGACAAAATCTTCATGGCCATACTGACAGCGAGTATGGAGATGATGGTTGATCAGATCAGGGAGTTACTTGCCGTCCACCGGAAGAATGATCCTGGCGCCGGAACTCTTGAATCTCTGATGCCAAATGCAGCAGGAGTCTTTGTGCCTGAAACCGCCCTGAAAACTCTTAAGCGGATGCTTCATTGTCATAAAGGTCCTGGCATATATTACCTGAATGATTATCATTATCTTTTGCTTCACGATACACTGGAGTATTTCTGTGATGTTCATAACGACATGGTCCGTATTGCTCCCAATGAATATGAAAAGAATAAGACAGCAAGATTAGCTGGATTTCATGTTGAAGAGATCATTTTTGATGACCTGATTGATATTTATTTTTTCGATATCGATTTTCTCATGGATGAAAATGTGGTGATGGACCTCGGGGTAGATAAAAGAAAGGTGCTGGGTATGCGTAAGGAGACCTTCGGCATATCACAGGGACTGGCCCCTCATCCTGAGGAGTTAGCTGTCAGGATAGGGAAGAATGAAACACCGGTTATTATGATTCAATCGATATTCTGGAGTCCATCATCCAGAGTGTATCCCGATATAAATCTTCCGGATCAGGAAGGTATCGAAGTTGATCTTCAATAGATTCTTAAGATTTCTCGTCTTCTTTTGCATCATCATTAAGCAGATCATCAAGCGGACTCTCAGGAGCCCCATTTAATTCTTTTATAACATGAAGATAAATCATTGTTGTTTCAATGTTTTTATGTCCGAGCAGCTCCTGTATGACACGGATATTAACGCCTTTCATTAATAAGTGGGTAGCAAATGAATGACGAAGTGTATGCACTGAAGCATGCTTGGGAATGCCCGATTTTTTTAACGCATTGCCCATCGCAGTTTGTATAGCCCTGCCGCTGATATGATGACGGCGCACTTTTCCG
>CALZMZ010000174.1 GCA_945788685.1 Thermodesulfovibrionia bacterium
CGGGCAAACCATATTTTGTACATCCCGTTGTCCAGAGAAATAATTCCGTCAGCAGGCATAACATCCCTGACAATGCTGACCAGCCTTGGAGGAAGTACAGGGAAGCTGTTGTCATGAGTCCCCTCTTCAATGCTCTTGTCAAGTATTTGCTTGATATGCATCATGTGATCAAAATTCCAATGTGACTGTTTTTCTATGCGGCTTGAAATTTCCATTATGCTGTGGGAAATATCTCCCACAATTTCCAGCTGGGGGAAATACACTTCATCCACATTTGCCGGGAGGAAATTAATTGAGATAACATCAAACCCCTCTTTGGTCATGAGGAAGGGAGGTTTCTCTACGATATCATGGCCTATATTGATTATGAGGTCTGACTTTTGAATCGCCATGTGCACACAGTCCTCACTTGAGAGGGCTGCAGTCCCGAGACAGAGGGGAGACCTCTCATCAACAACCCCTTTTCCCAACTGGGTTGTAAAAAAGGGAATTCCGGTTTTTTCGATAAGGAACGTAATTACATCATGGGTCTTCCGTCTGTTTGCGCCCGCCCCAAGCAGAATCAAAGGAGCCCTTGCCTTGTGGATTTTTCCAACTGCGTCAATGATCGCCTTACTGTCGGCAACAGGTCTGAGGTGGGTTGTCTTTTCAAATATCTCAGCGTCTGAAAATTCCCGGGCAATGTCTTCCGGCAGCTCAATATGAATTGCCCCGGGGCGCTCTTCCACGGCCAACCGGAAGGCTTCGCGTATAATGGCCGTGACCGTATGCTCATGCACCACCTGCTTGGATAATTTGGTAAGAGGGTCCATCATTTCTACTA
Organism: Thermodesulfovibrionia bacterium; assembly: GCA_945788685.1. Taxonomy (GTDB): domain Bacteria; phylum Nitrospirota; class Thermodesulfovibrionia; order UBA6902; family UBA6902; genus CALZJD01. The sequence goes on from CALZMZ010000174.1 coordinate 824, forward strand.
CATCCACTATCTGGAAACGTCCCTGCTTACTTTTTGTAATAGGCTTTTGTCCGGTAATCATAATCATCGGCATGGCGCCAAGCTGGGCAAAGGCTGCTGCAGTAACTAAATTGGTCGCTCCAGGGCCCAATGTTGAAAGACACACCCCGGGTTCTCCAGTAAGGCGTCCATACGTCGCTGCCATGAAGCCGGCTCCCTGTTCATGGCGTGTAAGAATCAGTTTAATACCGGAGTTTTTCAGTGAATTCAGAAGGTCCAGATTTTCTTCCCCTGGGATACCAAAAATATATTTGACCCCTTCATTTTCCAGTGCTTTCACTACAAGATCAGATGTTTTTATCATGTTTCATTAAATACTTATTATAAGATTACATGTTATTTGATCAGATTATTTAATTAGTATAAATATATAGCTTATTTTGCTCGTTGTCCAGTTATTAAATAAATGATATAAATCATAATTGAATTTGAATAATATAGGATATAATTTAAAGAGGTATAGGAACAATATTCACAATCAACACGGATAAAGCGCCATGGGAAAAAATGTTGCTCAAAAGCTGCTGGAGTCACACATAACAAGCGGTCAGATGAAAACAGGAGAAGAGATAGGCCTCAAAATAGACCAGACTCTCACCCAGGATGCCACGGGTACACTTGTCATGCTTGAGTTTGAAGCAATGAAAATCCCCCGTGTCAAAACGGAAGTTTCAGCACAATATGTAGATCATAACCTTCTCCAAATGGATCATAAAAATCCGGATGATCATCTGTTTCTCGCAAGCGCCTGCAGGAAATTCGGTGTCTGGTTCAGCAGGCCGGGCAATGGAGTAAGTCATCCTGTACACATGGAGAATCTGGGAGTGCCCGGAAAAACCCTGCTCGGCTCAGACAGTCACACCTGCTCTGCCGGCTCACTGGGTATGCTGGCCATGGGCGCAGGGGGCCTGGAAGTGGCCATGGCCATGGCAGGTGAACCGTATTTTGTGAGAATGCCTGAGATCATGGGGGTCAGGCTGACCGGAAAACTTCCTGAATGGGTAAGTGCCAAGGATGTAATACTTGAGATGCTCAGGCGGCATGGTGTTTCAGGAGGCGCGGGTAAAATAATTGAATATTACGGTCCGGGCCTGGAATGCCTGACCACGATGGACAGACATGTAATAGCAAATATGGGTGCTGAACTCGGGGCCACCTCATCGGTCTTTCCTGCTGACAGTGCAGTTAACACCTTTCTGGAGATGCATGGAAGAAGTAATGTATTTACTGAAATTATTGCTGACAAAGATGCAGTCTACGACATCAGGGAAGAAATTGACCTGTCCTCGATTGAGCCATTAATAGCTCTTCCCGGAAGTCCTGGCAATGTTGTACCTGTCACTGAAGTAGCAGGCAGGGAGATCTATCAGTCCTATATAGGATCTTCTGCCAATCCTGGATTCCGCGACCTTGCAATTGTTGCACATATTATGGATGAAAAAAAAGTGCATGATCGCGTGTCCTTGGATATAAATCCGGCATCACGGCAGATTCTTGAAAATATCACCTCAGAAGGTTATCTGCAGAAGCTGATTCATGCGGGCGCTCGTATCCATCAGGCAGGATGCAATGGATGTATTGGTATGGGCCAGGCACCCGCATCAGGCAAAATCAGCCTGCGGACTGTTCCGAGAAACTTTCCCGGAAGGTCAGGGACAAAGGACGACCAGGTCTATCTCTGCAGCCCTGAGACAGCAGCAGTATCT
>CALZMZ010000175.1 GCA_945788685.1 Thermodesulfovibrionia bacterium
CCCGAAAAATAAGAGAAATTAGATATTTATTCTTTATTCTCATTGCCCTTTAACCTGGCAAAAATAATCTTGCAGTTTTTTTCTCCAACCTTTTTCGAGCCTATGGTATTGCTCTGATAGTTGTAGTCAAGGTCAACTGTTTCATAGTCATCAGTGCCAAGATTCACGGCTTTGTCATAATCCCCCCTGCTCAAAAACGTCAGCGCATCCATAAAGGTTTCCCCCATGTTTCTTCCCGATCTGTCCAGAACATAAACAGCCCTGCAGGGGCATATCCCGCCGGTAAATTCCATGTCCTTGAAATTGATATCCATCGGACTTCTCAGCAAGGTATTGCAAAAGGGACATTCTAGTGGTTTAACTCTGGCCATACTTATATTGTGGTCCGCAGATTAAACAGATTAAAAATGATTCGTAGTTTAATCATCTAATGTTATATGTCATTATTTCGTGACAAAATGAATTATTTATATTGTCTTTAAAATCTTTGAAATCAGCGTAATCTGCGGACTAATTAGTTTTATTTTTATATGCCTTCGCTGCACTCACCATTCCCTCAGCCCACTCAGGGGCGCCTGCAGCATGAAGGTGCGTGTAGGTAGCGAAGACATTTTTATAACACATTCCATCTTTTTTGTCTTTGATGCCCCTGCCGCGTTTTACATTGAAAGCCATGGGCACATCACTTTCTCCGACATCAAGAACCCGGGAGTAATGAAACTCATGTCCCTTAAGGACTGTATGTACAGGAAAGAACGGGTTGGCCCGGATGACTTCCACTATTGTATACCCATGGGCACGGGGTTTTTTGTCCAGCGTGAATGTTATGGGTAAAATCCCTGTCATCGGGTACGTTTTGTCATCCATCCTGATATTGCTGCCGAGATACATCAATCCCCCGCATTCCGCGTATACCGGTAGTCCCTGTTCAACAGCACGGTGAAGGGACTGTTTAAATTTGATGTTCTCTGCAAGGGCTATGGCATGGGTCTCTGGAAATCCTCCTCCGATATAAAGTGCATCAATATCAGGAAGATTATCATCCGTTAAAGGGCTGACCTCAACCAGTGAAGCCCCTCTTTTTGCAAGTTCTTCAAAATTCTCCTGGTAATAAAACTGGAAGGCAGAGTCCCGAATGATTCCTATTCGTGGGAACGAGCTTTTTTCACCCCCGCCCTCTCCCTCCCCCATCAAGGGGGAGGGTACATCGTACAAACCCGTTTCCTTATTAGAGGTAAATTTCAAAGAATTATCCCCCCTCCCCTGGCGGGAGGGGGCAAGGGGGAGGGGGATCTCCCCGGCTAATTCAGCCACTTCCATGATCGCTCCATAATCCAGATACTTTTCTGCTATGTCGCTGACTGTGGTCATGGACTCGTCAATCCCCTGCCGTTCCTGAAATGGGACCAGCCCCATGTGTCTCTCTGGAAAGGGGTCTTTTTTAAGTCTTGGGATTGCACCAAGTACAGGTATATCACAAACACCTTCAATGGCCTTTCTGATAACACCTTCCTGTCTTTCTGTTGCAACCCGATTTAAAACAGCACCGCCGATGAGCACTGCGGAGTCCATCTTCTGACAGCCCAGAATCATTGCAGCTATGGTACTGGTAGTTTTCGTACAGTCAACCGCAATGATAACAGGCCGCTTTATCAGCTTTGCAAGCTCAGCAGTGCTGTATGAACCCTTTTCATCAATCCCGTCATAAAGTCCACGGTTGCCTTCAATTATGGAAATCTGTGATTGATCTGAGCGTGTTAAGAATGAGTGGAGCACCTGGTCTGAAGTCATCATAAACAGGTCCAGGTTATAACATGGAGTGCCCGCTATCCTTGCCAGCCAGCCCGCATCAATATAGTCCGGCCCCTTTTTAAAAGGAGAGACTTTCAGGCCCTTCTTTATGAGAAGAGAAATAAGAGATAAGGATACAATTGTCTTGCCGCTGCCGCCCCGCAGGCCGGCAACAACAACTCCTGGGATATTATTATTTGACATTAAACCGGGGAAACGCTTGAAGAATAAAAATCAGGGACCAGGTTTCAAATGCCGGGAAACCTGTGTTTAACCCGGCAGCTGAAACCTGGTCCCTGATGGCTTTTTAAAGTAACCCTTTTTCTTTAAGGTACTCTTCACTGGGAATCTCAACTGAGCTGGCGCCCCCGCCATATGAATACATCACTTTCCCAACATTAATCATTTCTCTCAGGTCAAAAGATAGCAGGCAGTCCCTCGATTAATCGGGCGGGACTGCCTGCCATTCTCTTTTGTTAATTAATACTTAAATGCTGCTGAAGTCCTCAAAGTGTCCCTCATGAATGTGAAATCATCGATATGCTGGAATGTGAAGTCAATACCTGTCTGTTTGAAGAACTCTTCCCAGCCGATCCTTTCGATCCATTCACCAACTCTCTCATGCCTCTTTGCACCCTTTTTATAAGTCTCAAGAATGTTCTTGATTGCATCAACAACCTTGGGCCATCTTGGGGGTTCATTATAGAAGAAGGGGATAGCAAGCTTGGAGAACTTTGGATCAGTTCTCAGGCTGCCGATCTTACCGCCGACAACGATGGCAACACCATCCTGCTCAGGATTATGAATGTCAATCGGAGGACATACAGTAAAGCAGTTACCGCAGTACATGCATTTTTCTTCATTAATGGTGACTGATTTTTCTTTCGGGTTCGGCCTGATGGCTGAAGTCGGGCATGATGCAATCGTTGTCGGTATCTCACATGCTTTCCTGACGTTCTCACTGTCGATAACAGGGACTTTCCTGTGCACAGCAACAACAGCTATGTCAGAGACATGAACAGCGCCGCACATGTTAACACAGCAGGCAACGGCAAGTCTTACCTTGTTTGGCAGGGCCTTTGTAGTGAAGTACTCATGAAGTTCATCCATGATGGCTTTCACAAGACCTGAAGCGTCTGTACATGCACTGTGGCAGTGCACCCAGCCCTGGGTGTGAATTATATTACTGATACGGGGACCTATACCGCCAACCATGTGACCGTCTGCTTTAAGCTTCGCTACCAGAGGATCAACCTTGCTCTCATCAGATACAAGAAACTCAACGTTGTTTCTTGTGGTGAAACGGAGATATCCGTCGCAGTATTCTTCCGCCAGGTTACAGAATTCACGGATTGAATCTGTAGCAAGAAGCCTTGGAGAAGCGATCCTCACGGTGAAAAGCTTGTCACCGCTTTCTGCATAATGGACCATGGTTCCCGGCGTCAGGATTTCATGATGAGTCCATTTGCCGTAATTTTTCTCTATGACCGGTGGTAAAAACTGCCTATAATCCGGTGGTCCAATATCTGTTTGTCTTTCTGGTAATGCCATGTAAGCTACCTCCTTAAATTATATTTTATGTTCAGTTTTTATTATTTGAAATCGCTCTCTGACCAGAAGAAGAACGGGTCTTTCCTCGGCTCATAAACCTGCTGGGGCTGGGGATCCACGCCTATTGCTTCAAGGAAGGGCCTCATGCCTTTTACTTCGATAAGCTCACCGATTCTCTCTCTGGGTTTGGCATTGTCATCCCACCACTCGATCATGTTCTCGAGAAGCTCTATATATTCTTCAAAGGGTGATTCCATTTTCATAAAAGGAACAATTACCCATGATAGCAATGATCCCACAACAATAGGTGCCTTTGATCCAACAAGGATACTGGCGCCTCTCTCTTTGCCCGGCTTTAATGCCTTTGTCATTCTTGTGATGCAATGCATGCACCTGTTGCACTGGGAGTTGTCGATCGTTATTGATGATCCGTCAAAGGACATACAATCGGTGGGGCACCAGTCAATTACATCAGACTGGATGTCCATTTTGCTGTCAGCATATTTTTTGACCTCTGCCTGATCGATCTGAATATCACCCTTCCATGTTCCAATAACAGAAACATCAGCACGTGCAATAGCTGCAACACAGTCACATGCACATCCTGAAATTTTATTCTTGATCTTATAAGGATATGCCGGCCTGTGCAGCTCATCCTGAAAATGCTGGGTGACGGTGTTACAGATATCCATTGTGTCGATCATTGCCCATTCGCAGCGTGCCTGACCTACGCAGCAGCTCGGTGTTCTCATTGCAGAACCTGATCCGCCAAGGTCCCATCCGCGGGATGAGTACTCAGCAAAGAGGGTCTCAAGGTTTTCAGTGGTAGTACCTAAAAGAACAAGGTCACCTGTGGAACCGTGCATGTTTGTCAGTCCGCTTCCATACTTGTCCCATATATCACATATTTCCTTAAGGGCCTTTGATGTATAGAAGAATCCGCTCGGCTGGTTAATTCTGTACGTGTGAAAGTGAGCAACTCCGGGGAATTCTTCGGGAAGTGAAGAGTATCTGCCGATAACTCCTGATCCATACCCCAGCACTCCGACGATACCGCCATGCTTCCAGTATCCTCTCTTGGTCTGGAAAGATTTCTCCATGGAAAGATTTCTCCAATTGACCTAACTCATCGTCTGCCATTTCAGGCATTGCACTGCTGTTTCTCGCTTTCTTGATTTCCGTAACAAAACTCGGGAATGGGCCTTTTTCAAGCTCATCAATCATAGGTGTTTTGTGCTTATCGCTCATCTATACCTCCTTTTTTCTTTCTCCCTTATCAATAATTAAGGGAATTGTTCATCAAAGTTTAAACATCAAAAAAATACTTGTTAATGAAAGATTCTTTTAAATTTCAGGATTGCTCAGAAAAAATTGGTCTTAGATACTAGTACATCTCATATTTTCAGGTCAAATAAAAAAAATTAATGTGTCGATCATGAATGCTTATTTGATAGATGAATTATACTTATTAATTAAAGGGTTAGCTCTAAATATTCCTCCTGAAAATATTTATATCTGATTATGCTCAAAACCTCTGGATTTGAGATAAATGCTCTATGCCTGCCTTTTTTTACTATAAACTTCGAAGATTTCCTCTCTGGTCAGGAGCGTTTCCACTTTCACCCCCTTTGCCTCTATTTTCTCTTTTCCACCCTCCTGTCTGTCGATCAATACAATTACTCCAAGTACTTTGAGTCCTGATTTTTTTGCCCGGTCAATCGCCTTTATGGTGGACCCGCCCGTTGTAATCACATCTTCTATTATGATTACCTTATCTCCATGGCCGACATTTCCTTCTACCCATAACATAGTCCCATGCTTCTTGGGTTCCTTGCGGACAACAAATGATTCCATCTTCTCACCTTTTAAATAACATGTATATGCAATCGCATTGGAAATTGGATCAGCCCCAAGCGTGAGCCCGCCCACCCCTTTTGCCTTCCACGACCTGCGGCTTTTAATTAAATCGTATAAAAGGTTCCCGATGAGATACATACCCTCTGAATTCAATGTGGTGGGTTTACAATTAAAGTAATAACTGCTCATTTTGCCTGAGGCAAGTTTGAATGTCGGTCTGTCAGTAAACCGGAACGTACGTTCAATTATTAAATCTATCAACCTTTTTTTCATGTTTTTAACAGAACGATATCTGCGCATAAAATTATTCCTTTCTCATTACATACAAATCTGTAATCTGTAATTCATTGTGTTTTACTTACCCTGGCACCCTCAATAAGTATCAAGGCAAAAATAACTGTAAGTCCAAAGAGCAGCCCGAATACATTTACTATCCTGTAATATATGAGAAGAAAAATAGCTGCAAATAGAACCATCAGCCTTGTCATGCTGAGAAAGACAAGTTTGAAAGTTGCCCTTTCAGAGCCTACCAGTCCAGTAACATTTCTTGAAAGCTGCCTGAGATTAAAGAGACCGAACAATCCACCAAGAAGGATCCCTAACGGCACTTTCTGCGGCTCAATATAAATATATGACAGAATCGCTGCTGGAAAAATGATAAAGAGACTTTTTACAATGACACGCTTTAAGATTTCCATAATTAAAACAGGGACCAAGGGCTCAAGGGTTCAAGCCTGACTGTCGGCAGACAGGGGGGTAAGATTAAATAAGTGTAACTATTTTTTTTATTATTTGTTTTCACTTGAACCCTGGACCCCCTGGCCCCTTGAATCCTCGTTGTTATTTGCCTTTTTAGCAATCCTGAAAAGATACTTAAAACCTGCAAATATGCCCAGCGCGGTCAGGAGCAGCGTAAACCAGGGATATGAATTAAAATAACGGTCCAGCACCCAGTAGCCAAGGGCAAAGCCGACAAACGTACTGACCACCATATTGATTCCAACCGTGCTCGCCACGCCGAGATACCTGATAACTTCGCCTTTTTTCTGCCTGTCGGTCCTGGGTTTCTGCTCCTGGTGATGAATCATGTGCAAAGAAGTTTAACAAAAGGAATGAAAAAATCAAAGGTACAAACAGCAGGCTCAGGACATGAAGCGAGAGGTTACAGGCAAACTCATTGTCTATTGCCTGTCGCCTTGTGACAGACACCGGCGAATTGCTATAGTAGTTACCTTATGGACACAGAAATTATTAAGGCAGCAGTACTTGGCATTGTTGAGGGCATTACCGAATTCCTTCCTGTTTCTTCAACAGGCCATCTCATCCTCGCCGGTGATGTCCTTGGTTTTACCGGAGATACGGCAAAAACCTTTGAAGTGTTTATACAGCTTGGGGCAATCCTCGCAGTGCTCTGGTTTTACCGGGAAAAAGTGTCCTCCACCATAAAGGGAATTGGCACTGAAAAGACTAACCGGTTCCTGCTCAATCTCCTCATTGCGTTCCTGCCTGCCGCCTTTTTCGGTCTTCTTATTCATTCCTATATTAAACGTTACTTATTCAACCCTGTTACTGTTGCCCTTGCGCTTATTGCGGGAGGCGTTGCAATCTTTGTGATTGAAAGAATGGTGAAAAAATCCCGTGTCCTTGACGTGGATGATATTTCCTTTAAACATGCTTTAGGCATCGGTATGGTTCAGACCCTGTCGCTCTTTCCGGGAGTG
>CALZMZ010000176.1 GCA_945788685.1 Thermodesulfovibrionia bacterium
CGAACATGTACTGAATGAAACAAAGGCATGGCAATATTATTATGAGCCCCAGCGCAGGGCAAACATCAAGAAGTTACTCCGTATCATCGAAGACCTTGAGGCACAGGGCAAGACAATAATTAAGATACGGGATTACTTTGAGAGGACAGTAAACAGAAGCGATGAACCAAAGGCCAATGTGAATACCGAGGGCATGGATGCGGTAAAGATAATGACCGTACATGCATCCAAGGGTCTGGAGTTTCCGGTTGTCTTTGTGCCCGGACTTGAAGAGCCTTTTAAAAATGTGACAGGGGAAAATCTGATCTATGAGCATGATGGCCGGTTCTTTTTCAAATCAGAACCGGAACCATCTATTCGCAAAGAGGATAACGATTTTCTTCTCCATCTTGCCAAAGAAGAGGAAGAGCAGAAAAGGCTGTTCTATGTAGCTGTGACAAGGGCGGAAGAGGTTCTGATACTAACAGGAAGATTCGAATGCAGGGCAAACAGTTTCATGGGCATGCTTAAAAGCGCACTTCTGCCTGAATATCAGGATAACCTGTATTGCACAGATATTCAGATACCCGGCTTCTCCATATTATCTGAACAGGATATCAGAGTGCTTCCTGAAGATATAAAGGGCAAACCCGTGTATTCCCCTGCACGCAGGCGCATTCAGGTCATGCCATTACCTGTCAAAAAGCAGACCCCATGGAAAGGCGTCAGCGATTCAGCAGATATCAGAAGGAGACATGGAAAGGACTGGACGGTACTGGGAGACATAATACATGGAATTTTTGAACGGGTATCAACTGGTGCACTCAATGAAAACAATGTACGCAATAAAGCAGAAAGCATGTTAGTGTCCAGAGGTCTTTCAGGTAAAGACCTGGAGAATACACTTTTAATCATTATGGACCAGATCTCAGTCCTTCATCATAATGGAATCTGGCAGAATATTATCATGCCGCAGGAAGATGCATATACTGAATTGCCTTTTGTATTAAAAGAATCAGAGGATGTCTATTCCGGCAGGATTGACCGTCTGATTAAAAAAGACAGACAATATAATATTTACGATTACAAGACCTTTCCGGTACAGGAAAAAGAGGTCCCATATTACCTGAAGGGATATGCTTTCCAGCTTGGTATTTATAAAAAGGCAGTAATGGAACTGTTTAATACAAGTGATGTAAAGACATTCATTGTATTTACGCATACTGGAGAAATAAGAGAAGTATGAAGGCAAGGTTCATAGGCACAAAGGTCCAGAGGCACAGAGATAAGATATTTTCGTTTTCTCTGTACCTTTGTGCCTATGCCACTTTGTGCCTCATTATTTAATCATGAAAAGACCATTCGGACAGAACTTTCTTTTTGACAAAAATATCCTCAATAAAATTGTCTCCTGCAGCGGTGTGACAAAAAAAGATACTGTGATTGAAATAGGGCCCGGACTTGGCACCCTGACACGGCTGCTCGCACAGAAATCAAAAAAAGTTATTGCCATAGAGTTTGATAAGAAACTAATAAGCCAGCTCACAAAAAATGTATCTGACCTGAAAAATGTGGAAATAGTCAATATGGATGCCCTGAGATTTCCGTATGAAAATATCAGGGGTAAATTCAGCGTAGTTGCCAATATCCCCTACAACATTACTACCCCTCTGTTGTTCAAGCTTCTTGAATATAAGGCAAAGTTACATAGCATGACTCTTTTGATGCAAAAAGAAGTGGCCCAAAGAATTGTTGCTAAATCAGGAAGCAAGGAGTATGGTGTGCTGTCACTAACCACCCAGCTATATACAAAGCCTTCTCTGAAGTTCATTGTCTCTAAAAAGTCCTTTTCCCCGCCGCCAAAGATAGATTCTGCAGTTGTTCATTTCAGGGTCTCGGCCAAACCGTCTTTTCCTGTAAAAGATCCTGCATTATTTCTTAATCTAGTTAAGACAGCATTTGGACAGAGGAGAAAAACCATAAAAAATAGTTTAAAATCATTTAATGGATTGACAGAATCTCTGGACATGACTTCAATTGATCCTTCCAGCAGGCCTGAGGAATTAAGTATGCAGGATTTTATACGACTGACAGATGCCATTTATGCAATATCATATCGAGGTTGAACCTCGATATGATGATATTTGATTATCAGGGACACATCCCTGAGGGATGTGTCTCTGTCTTCACTAAATGAAACAAAATAGTGACTACGACATCATTGTAACAGGCGCAGGCCATGCTGGCTGCGAAGCAGCTCTTGCAGCAGCACGCATGGGTTTCAGTACTGCAATATTTACCATAAACCTTGAGAACATCGGCCAGATGTCATGCAATCCTGCGATAGGCGGCCTTGCAAAGAGCCATCTCGTAAAAGAGATTGATGCCCTTGGCGGTGAGATGGCCAAAGTCACTGATAAAGCCGGCATTCAATTTAAGGTGCTGAATAAGAGCAAAGGGCCTGCAGTCTGGGCAACACGGGCACAGGCAGACCGGGCACTGTACAGAAAATATATGAGAGAGGCCCTTGAGAAACAGAAGGGACTGGACATAAGGCAGGAGAACATCGAAGAGATT
>CALZMZ010000177.1 GCA_945788685.1 Thermodesulfovibrionia bacterium
GTTTGTTAAGCAGTCAATAGCAGCCGGGCCGGACATGGCAAAATCTCATATCCTGCTCGGGTATTTATTTCTTGATGCAAAAGAAACAGATAATGCAATTGAGCAGTTTAATACAGCTCTGCATATCGACCCATCTTCAAAAGATGCCGGAACAGGATTAGGCGCTGCACTTATAGAGATCAATAACTTTGACAGGGCCATAGATGTTCTCACCAAGGCGCTCTTCCTGAATCCCAGTCCGGAGAGAACACTGTATGAACTTGGAAGGGCTTATGAGTTAAAAGGGGATAAAGAGAATGCAGCTGCAATGTATAAGAAGTCTATTGGGAAGATCGTTGACCATCATCTTCTGCCCTCATCAGCAGGTCACTGCAGGTAAATGGACTACCCCGTAACAAGCAGGCTGTCCGACAATTGGATAATTGGCTTTCCTGTCATTCTGAATTTATTTCAGAATCTCTTAGTTTCAATGTGTTGCATAAAGCTGAGATCCTGAAACAAGTTCAGGATGACAATTGTCGGACAGCCTGCTAGCTACGGAGCATCAACAGCGGTCATTCCCGAGGTCTGTTAATCGGGAATCCAGAAACCACTTATCACTTACCTCTCTCTATCTTCACAGTTAAGGTTCTTATATAATGTTATAATCACAAAAGAGATATGAGTAACCAGATGAAAAACAATACTCCGCCACCTGCTTGACCCTCATCTGACGGCACAGGTGTGTGCCGACTTGATCAAAGGAAACAAGGTGTTGAGGAAACCAGCAGGGCGTCTAAAAATTTAGAGGAGATCAGAAACGCAATAAGAAATAAATATGCCGGAGTTTCCCTATCAGCTTCCGGTAAATTTCAATATCCAACCGGCCAAGATGGAGCAACTGCCCTCGGATATGATCCTGCCATTATTAAAAGCGCTGCCGCAGGGCTTCTAGAGTCATTCTGCGGTGTAGGCAATCCATTTTCATTAGGTAAAATTGGTCATGGAGACGTTGTATTGGATCTTGGTTGCGGGGCAGGCTTTGATCTGTTTGTTGCAGGCAGGTTAGTTGGTGAGAGCGGACGGGTTTGTGGAGTTGATTTAACAGAACAGATGGTTGAGCGATCAAAAAAAAACCTTGCTGACGCAAACATCTCACATGTTGAAATCAGGAAAGTAAATTCAGAACATCTACCACACAAAGACGCTTCCTTTGATGTTGTCATATCAAATGGTGTCATCAATCTCTCTCCTAATAAAAATTTATGTTTCCAGGAGATATATCGTGTTCTTAAACCCGGAGGGAGACTTCAGTTTGCAGATGTTGTATTGGAACATGAGATGCCTGCTGACTTGTCAGGGAGCCTTGAAGCATGGTCTCAGTGAATTGGAGGCACGGTCCCTGTAGGGGATCAAATGAACCTGCTGGAAGAAGCAGGCTTCAAAGAAGTTGAATATGCAGGAGCGACTGGTTTTCATACATCAAAGTATACAGTGGGAGCGCTATTCAAGGCGATAAAACCAGCCTCGACACAATGCCATTAAAAAAAACGCAGCCAGCTTTTTAAAAACTGACTGCATCTATTAATTAACTCTAATTATTTCTCTAACCACCAGTCGCAGAAGATTTAAACCTCAGTTTTCCTGTATATACGGGAAGAGCAAATTTCAAAAACAGAGTAAAGAACAATGCCCCAAATGCCCATATGCCCAGGGCCACACTCTTTTCAACTGCCGAAGGTCCGTACTCATAGATTTCGCCCAGAGTACCGGGAATAAATCCGGGAATAATCAGACCCATACCTTTTTCAATATACACACCGGTGATTATCATTACACAGGCCACCGTGAGGGTAAGGACGTTTTCTCTTGTCTTTGGCCTTAACAGGAGAAAAAAGGCGGTAAGGTTAAAAATAAAGGCCATCCACATCCATGCGACCAGGTTGGAGTGGCCGTGCAACCCAAAATAGAGATACTCCATCGGCGCAAGGTGAACGCTGCCTGAATAGAACTCCTTAAAAAACTCTGCCATGAAAAGGAACAGGTTTATACCCATGGCATAGGCAATAAGCTCAGCGATCTTGAATATGGCGGTATTTGATATCTCCATATCCGAGACTTTTCTGACTATCTGAAAAAGAATGATCATCAGTGCAGGCCCGGAACATAATGCGGATGCGATAAATCGTGGAGCGAGAATTGACGCATTCCAGAAAGGCCTTGAAGAAAGACCGTTATAAAGAAAGGCGGTAACCGTATGAATACTGATCGCCCATGGGATGGACAAAATGATAATGGGCCATAAGAACGTCATTTTATATTCTTTCCCGTACGCAAGCTTATAGAGAACATAAAAAACAGCGATACAGTTTATCGCAAGATACCCGTTGAGCACAAGCACATCCCAGGCAAGAAGAGAGGCCGGAAAATTCATCGTCCCTAACAGGGGCAGGATATGCCAACCTCTTTCAGGCCTTCCCATGTCAGACACAACAAATAACAGACACATAATAATGGCTGCTATTGCGAGCATTTCACCGAGTAACACAATCTCCTTTATG
>CALZMZ010000178.1 GCA_945788685.1 Thermodesulfovibrionia bacterium
CGTTCCGTCGGACATTCCTATATGTTTGCTTTGAGTGATTACTTTAAAGCCTGCTTTACTGAATGCCCTGACCGCCCGGTCAGAAGAGACATCAGTAAAGAGCATACTATACAGATACCTCTACTTCATAAACCGTGTCATCTTTGGTTTCTTCAGCAATCATCTGGAGGTAGGTCTTGATTGCATCTTTTATGTTTTCAATGGCTTCTTCCTTTGAATCGCCCTGGCTGTGACAACCGGGAAATACAGGGCAATGGACATCATAGCCATATTCTGATTTATTAAGAACTACGGGATATTTCATAAGTAACACCTCCATATTAAAGAATATTTAAATGTAACATATGCAGGATGTGCTGTCAAAATCAGTGGGCGGTTTCACCATTCTTCAGAAAACTTTAAAAAACACTATAAATTATCGATTCAAATATTTATAATTAACAAAACAAAAAGGTAACACCAGACTATATTGATGGATTGAATAACCATTGTAATCATCAGATGCATAGCAGCTGGAGATTGAAATGAACTTTAACGAGATTGAATCGGCATTTGGATTTGTCAGTATGGACCAGCCTTATATGCACAGGGCATACCTGTCAAAGACGACGGGCAAAACATTCTATCAATCAGAGATGAGCGATTTTGATGAACTGCCTGAAGATATATATGAAAATGATGACTATATCGAAATCCCTCATAAAAACGATCTGGGACTGGGCCAGCGTCTTATATGGCATTTTGTAGAAAAAGAAATTCCAGGACTTGCAGACAAAGTAAGAAGTTTCTTTTCCCGAAAAGGGGCATATTCAAAATATAAAGCCTTTTTGGAAGAAATAGGACTATTGGATAAATGGTATGAATTTGAAGATTTAAGAACAAAAGAAGCCCTGCTGCAATGGTGTAAAGATAACGGGATTAAAATTGACAACTGAGGAATAGGCTTGAAAAATTCTTTTCCCGCCTATGAGGGGGCAATGACTTAATAATTGAGATGTCATAGTTTGTCCTGAACACTAAAAGCATTTACAAATACTGTAAACACAATTAATGAGTTGATTAAATGGGGTTCCGCCCCCAAACGACGGGTTCGTTTCTTACTTGTCTAAGAAAGAACCAAAGAAGGACCCCCTGTACAAACGGGGACATAGGTTACAGATTAGTCCGAGTACATGGGTTACACTTTTTAATTTTTAACGCGTCCAGCCCTGCATATCCCGGAAGCAATCAAAAGGGGGGTAAAAGACAAAGATTAAAAAAGAAGAACAATAATATCCTTCTACGATTCTCCTTTACAAGGAGAGAGCAGTATTCCCCCCATTTTTGTATTCCGTTACTTCGTGATTCGTCATTCGCTACTCGTCAATCGTCAATCTCTGTTCTTAAGCTTCCTCTTTCGTCATTCCTGACACAGAAGATCTACCAAACAAAATTGCAGGACATTTTTGTCGGCATACCTACATAAAAGTAGTCTTTACTATTTATTTTGATTTTAATTTCAACAAGTTAGAGTCTGGCACACTTTTCGCAATATCTCCCCGCATGATTCCATTGAAAGAAAAAATAAAGATATTGGAAAAGGAAGAAATAATACTCGCCCTTATGGAATGTGACGGTGTCCAGGCAAGGGCCGCAAGAAAACTTGGTATTACGGAACGCATGATCGGTTACAAGATCAGGAAGTACAACATCATATTAAAGGAGGTGGGTGACGACAAAGGCAAGAAGTTAGAAGTAATAAGTGAAAAGCTACAAGAAATAAGTAAAGACGAACCAAATCAAATAAGAAAAGGAGACAAAGAATGAAAAAATTATTAATTATGTTATTGGCAGCAGTCATAACAATAGGATGTGCATCATCTTATGCAGTAGCAGCGGCAACTTCAGGCAGTGCATCAGTTGGTATTTATAGCAGTTATATGTGGAGAGGCTTTGAACTGCATGAGGACGTTGCCATACAGCCGTCAGTAGGTATTACCTATGGAGGATTTGGAGCAAACCTGTGGTCAGATGTTAATGCTGATACAGGTGAAATTACTGAGACAGACGTTACAGTCAATTATGCATTTTCCAAGGACATGTTTGGATTTGATATAGGGTATATCTTTTATGGACTGGAAGGTATTGACGAAACACAGGAACTGTATGTAGCTGTCAGTTATGACACATTACTGAGCCCCTCATTGACTTTGTACTATGACTTTGACGAGGGAGACGGGGCCTTTATAGTAGCATCGGTTGGACATGATGTAGCTGTGAATAAAGATATTGCTGTGAGCCTGGGAGCATCCATGAGCTATAACGCAGAAAGTGAATATGCTATAGGAGATTACAGTGCACTGCATAATGGAGAGATTTCAGTTTCTACAAGTATTCCGGTATACGAAGCGATATCAATCTCTCCCATGCTGGCTTACTCTTTTTCGCTCAGTGATGATGCTGAAGAGGCTTTGGAAAATGCAGACGGTGACAGTAACTTCTTTTATGGTGGTGCCAGCGTATCTTTAAGTTTCTAACTATATACAATTTAAGTTTCTAACTATATACAATTGGAGGAAAATAAAATGAAACGATTTATAAGCTTATTAACTTTAATTTTGACACTCTCAATACCGGTACTGGTATTTGCCGAAGAGGCTGCGCCCGCTGCGGGCCCTTCCCTCGGACTGACTATCAGCAATGTCTGGATGATGATTGCAACCTTTCTGGTGTTTATTATGCACCTTGGATTTGCTTCACTTGAGGCAGGTCTGACACAGTCTAAAAACACGGTAAACATTTTGTTTAAAAACACGTTGATACCGGCAATAGGACTTCTGACCTATGCATGGTTTGGATTTAACCTTATGTATCCGGGCACATTCAACGGCATATTTGGCTTCGCCGGCTTCGGTCTGCCCTTCCCTACTGTCGAAGGTGCGCTGGACCTCTCATATAACGAAGGCTACACATACTGGACAGACTTTCTGTTTCAGGGGATGTTTGCAGCAACT
>CALZMZ010000179.1 GCA_945788685.1 Thermodesulfovibrionia bacterium
TCAGAATATACTGAATTTAAAATACCTGCTGGGATTTTCCTCAATATCCTTGATCAGGACATTCAGGTCCTTTAATGTTGTCTTCAATTCAACCGTAAGTTCATCATCACTTACGAGGCTGCCCATGAGTCCCTGGCCATTGTCTATCTTTTCAAGGATCGTATTAACTTTTAAAGACACTTCATTTGCATTGTTATAGAGGCTTTCATCCTCCAGAAGTTTATTCACCGTCCCTTTTGAGTAAGCAAGTTTTTGTGTGAAAACATTCAGTGATTCAGAGGCCTTCTGAAACTTGTTATATAGCGCAGGGTCATCGATTAATTTTGTCATTGTTCCTTCTGATTCCTTAAGAGACTTTGCAAACAGCTTCACATCGTTTACTGCTGTTGAGACGTCTTTGTAAAGGGCGTCTTCGTTCAGCAGTTTTCCGACCGTACCGCGTCCACTCTCCATCTTCCCGATCAACTGAGATAATTCACCGGAGGTTTCCTTGATGTTATTGAAGACCGAAGGATCATTTAAAAATTTTGCAACGGTCCCTTCCCCTCTTTCAATTTTTGCTATGGTAGTTTCAAGCATCTCCATAAAACTAGATAGTTTGGAGATTGAATCTTTGCTTGACTCAAATATATCCTGGATCTCGACCGGTGAAATTCCTTCGATAGAATAACCTGCTTCTATTGGTTTTCCATCTTTTGAACCCGGAGTGACCTCTAAATATTTGTCCCCAAGCAGTCCGAGGGTGAGGATTTCTGCATGAGAGTCCTTCTTAAGATATTGAAGGGTTTCCGCGTTTATGGAAAGCTTTACTAATATCTTTCGATAACTGGTAAAATCTATCGCTTCCACGGCACCTATCTCAACTCCTGAAAACCAGACGGGTGAGCCCGCCCTTAATCCCTTCACATCATCAAAGGATGTATATATTGAGACCTTGGGAGAAAAGAAATCCTTAATATTGCCTGCAAACATGATGGCAAGAAAAATAATAGCAATAGAAACAGTGGTAAGAAGTCCGACTTTTATCGAAGCCCATCTGACATGTTTTATATAATCATACATTCAGACTACCTTTTATTTAATACATCAGCAACATAAAGCTCATTAATAAATATCTTCAGTTTTTCATCTTTTGTTTTCTTAAGCTCATCTATATTTCCATCGAAAATTATATTACCATTTCTAATAAAAATATACCTTTCAGCAACTTTTGCTGCATCCGTAACCTTATGAGTAACAATGATAAAACCCACCCGGCCCGGAGGACTCCCCTTGGAAAGCTCGTTTATGAGATTACAGATATTATCTGCTGTAAGCGGATCAAGACCGGTAGTGGCTTCATCATACAGCATCATTCTCGGTTCAGTGCCGGCTAAAGACCTTGCTATTGCCACCCTTCTCTGCATCCCGCCGCTCAGCTCTTCAGGCATAAGATCGATGGCACCTTCGATTTTCAGAATCTTCAACAGTTCTCTGACCCGTTTCTCAATCTCTTCCTCAGTAGATTTTGTGTACTCCCTGAGAGAGAACGCAACATTCTCCTTGACATTCATCGAGTCAAACAGGGCTCCCTCCTGAAATACAATACTGAATTTCATCCTGGGGTCTCTCAATTCTGACTCGGAGAATTTTGTTATGTCCTCGCCGTCAATTAAAATCTGTCCCGCATCAGGCCGGACAAGACCGAGCATGAGCTTCAGAATAGTGGTCTTACCTCCCCCGCTTCCTCCAAGGACAGCTATTTTTTCATGAAATTGGCACCTGAAATTCACGTTCTCCAGAACCACATGATCTCCATACGCCAATGTCACATTTTTAAACTCTATCACACCGGAATCCCCAGGGCTATAATAAGAATTTTGGTTACCATAAAATCAGATACGATAATCATTATGGTTGAGTACACAACTGCTTCAGTTGTAGATTTTCTCAGCCCGCGCGCTCCGCCTCTTGTCGCTAGTCCCATATAGCAGCTGATTGTGGATATAAGGTATCCAAATATAAATGGTTTTATTACCCCGGAGAAGATAGTGGTAAATTCCATAATCTGCTTTATCTGGCTCCAGTAAACAGAGCCGCTCTGATTGGCAGCAGTCACTGCAACAATATATCCGCCAATAATAGCAACAGCGTCGCCTATCACCGTTAAGACCGGAAGCATGATAATTGAACTGATTACCCTCGGGGACACGAGTTTTTTTATCGGGCTGACGCCATGGACCCTGAGAATATCAACCTGATGTCCAAGAGTCATTGAGCCAATCTCTGAAGCCATACCCGAACCTACCCTCCCTGCAAAACTGAGGGCAATCGCAACAGGACCTATCTCCTTTATGATCGACAACCCCACGACCCTTCTCCTTTATGATCGATAACCCGACAACCCTGCCTGTATACATCTTTAGTCCCATTTCTGCCAGTTCTGCCGAGGTCTGCAGTGACAATGCCATGCCGATAAAAAGAGAAACAAGAAAGACAATAAAAAAAGACCCTGAACCGCCATAATCCATCTGCTCGATCGTTTCCTTGATATAAAAAGGTTTGCGAAAAATACCAAACGGGGCCTTAATTGCAAGAGCATAGTAGTCCTGCAGCTTGGAAATGGCCTCCTTTGACTTCACCAGGTCAATGGACAAGATATATAATCCCTTAAATATTTAACGTTATGTTTATGAACAATAATTTTCCGATGATTATAACATCTTGTTATATATAAGGGTTACATTTTAGCTCAAAAAATATATGCCGGAAAAAAATCCTGCCATTCATTAATCTATTCTGGACACTCTTTATTTAATATAATGTGAATCTCCATGCTCAGGAAACTATCTTTTTCCATATTCAGTCAGTTGACATTAGGACAATAAATATGTTGAAGTTTAGATGTTTAAATAGTAAACTATCGACCATCGTAACCCTGAAAACTTCAAACGCAATAAGGAGGTCTTTGTAATGTTATCTTTACGCAATATGAACAACCCTGGAATCCGCAAATTCACCGCAGTTTTGATCGCATGTATGTTTCTGTTAATTCTGTCTGCCGGAGTACAGTCAGTCCATGCAAATGGCTCATCCCCGCTTGTTGAGACACAATGGGTTGCAGATAATATGAAGAATTTAAAACTTGTCTATGTCGGTTTTGTGGGGGAACAAAACAAAATGCAGTATGAAGGTAAACATATAGTTGGCTCTGCCTATCTCGGTATGCAAGATGTGATGAGTGCAATGACAGCCACTCCCAATAAGGTAAATTTTGAAAAAATTATGGGACAGTCAGGAATTAGTAATGATTCACATGTAGTATTGTACAGCACACCAGCGGCAAATCCTTTTATTCCAACTGTATACTGGCTCATGAAATACTTCGGCCACGACAAAGTAAGCATCATGAACGGTTCGCTTGATAAATGGTTAAGAGAAGGACGGAAGACTGATGGAGTGCCACCAAAGATTACGTCTGCAACCTACAAGGCTGCTGCAGACACGAAAAACATGCATGCAGATGCAGCTTATGTTTTAAATAATCTTAAGAACCAAGGTACAGTTATAATCGATACCCGTGGACCAGATGAATACAATGGAACAAAACCAATTGATTACATTAAAGCAAAAGGACATATCCCCGGCGCTAAAAACCTGAACTTCTACCCAACGAACCGTAACAATGACGGATCTTATAAGACAGCTGCAATGCTGAAAGCAGCTTATGAAGCAGCAGGAGTTACAAAAGATAAAGAAATCATTGCCTATTGCGAAAGCGGTCCGCGTGCAGCTGACTCTTACTTTGCACTCAAGGAGCTGTTGGGTTATCCGAATGTAAAGGTCTATGTCGGGTCCTGGATGGAATGGGGTAACGATGCAAAGTATCCGGTAGAAAAATAATACATCACTAAATAAAGGAGGTGAAAACATGGCAAAAAAGATCGCTGTACTGGTCAGAGACAGGCAGGGAGAGGCTCTCAGAATGGGAGTGGGATTGATCCTTGCCGATGATGAAGTAAGTGTGTTCGTACTGGACAGAGAAGTTGAAAAAAATGATGATAACGATATGAACGTTGAAACAATGGGT
>CALZMZ010000180.1 GCA_945788685.1 Thermodesulfovibrionia bacterium
CTTTGACCTGGTTCTCCTGGACATCATGATGCCCGAAATGAACGGTTATCAAGTGCTGCAGCATCTGAAGGGCAACGACGACTTGAGAGACATTCCGGTCATTGTGATTTCTGCTCTTGATGAAATGGACAGTGCAGTACGCTGTATCCAGGCAGGGGCTGAAGATTACCTGCTCAAACCGTTCAATCCTGTATTGCTGGGAGCAAGAATAAAAACATGTCTCGATAAGAAGCGGTTAAAGGAACTCAATGAGGCACTCGAACTCCGGAATTTGAAAGAAGAAGTCCAGTTCATTGCAGAAAGCCGGGCAATGCGAAATGTCCTTAATACTGTGCGTGCTGTATGTCGAAATCCTGTGAATGTCTTTATCAATGGAGACAGTGGTACGGGCAAAGAAGTAATTGCCCGCATGATCCATAATGGCAGCGATCGGAAAGAAAGGACCTTTGTAGCGGTCAACTGTGCTTCCATTCCTGAAAATCTTATGGAGAGCGAATTTTATGGCTATGAAAAGGGTGCATTCAGCGGGGCTGTATCAAGCCGCGGGGGACGCTTCGAGGAAGCTGACGGAGGCACCCTGTTTCTGGACGAGATTGGGGACATGCCGCTCGCTATACAGCCAAAGTTTCTTCGCGTCATTCAGGAAGGCGAGGGGAGCAGACTTGGCAGCAACAAACCTGTCAGCTATAACCTGAGAATCATTAGTGCTACAAACAGGGACATCCGTGAGGAAGTTGCCAGCGGCAGGTTCAGGGAAGACCTTTTCTACCGCCTCTTTTCAGTTGAAATACATATCCCGCCTCTCAGGGAGCGACGCGAAGATATTGTTCCGCTGGCCATGTTTTTCATAAATAAAGTAAGCAAACGCTTTAAGAAAAAGATTGCGGGTTTTTCTCCCGGGGTGCTGAACTTTTTTGAAGAATATCCCTGGCCTGGAAATGTAAGGGAACTACTCCGTGAAGTGGAACGACTCGTGACGTTAACTCCTGAAGGTCAACAGATTCCATTGAAGCACTGCTCACAGGAATTACAGAAATGGAGGAACTCCCGCTCAATCACTGCCGTGAAAAAACAGCCCGACCGTTCTCTACCTGATAAAATCAGAGAAGTGGAAATCACATGTATCAAAGATGCTCTGAGAGAAACAGGGGGTAATAAACTTCAGGCATCGAAGCTGTTAGGAATCTCAAGGCACGGACTTGACAAGAAAATCAAACGCTTTAATATCAGCAATAAGAGAAGAATATGAGAAACTGACTTCAAGAAGAAATGAATTTTGACCTGCGCATCAACATTACTTCCTCACTTAAAGATTACTAATTTCTGGTTGAAATATTTTAATAGTAAAAATAAATACCAGACTGCACATTTCAGTTTATTTCTCTCAGCGTTGATGAAACTTATCACAGAAGATTTTATATATTATCTGCAAAATGATCTGAATCACTATTATTGATAAGACGGAAGTATCAACAGAATCCAGACTGATTGCATTGCATTGGTAATACAGATAAGTCCTCAATAGTTGGACCGCCTGCTAGTTATTGATAAGAGGGGATTAGAGAGTATTTCAGAACTGAATCAAAATCGTTGACTTTTAGATATTAGTTTCATAATTTCAAGAATGAATAGAATCCGTCAAGTGTGATGTCTAGCAAGACCTTGCAGTTTCTTTGATAAAGAGGTGTTTTTGAAATAAATTGATCAGAAAAGCCTTATTACACAACCAGATGACAAAATCGGCGATTAGTTAATAATAATGATAAAATGGGACTATGGAAAGCAGGTCAAAAGCGCTTCAGGCTAACATTGAAGAATTCAGTGTTGAAGTAGAGATCGATCCTAAATACAGACCGATTCAGGACGTAATGGCAAAATATGAAGGCCTGCAGAAACAACTGAACTCCTTTCTTGAAGAACTCTGCCATCCCAGGAAAAACTGGAAGTTTATTACCAGTGAAGCCAGGACATTTTCTCTGGGATATTTTTATGATGTAAAGACCCATGCCAGAGGAGCTGAAGCGTTCGGGCTTTATATTGATATTGCGGTTGAAGCAATCGTTAATGCAAGGTCTTCTGAAGTCAAGACAGATGCTTACAGCAACCTTTACCTCCTTCTTCAAAAATTCATCAAGGAAAGCGGTCCTGACGTGGTCAGATTTGTACCCGGGATTAATAAGGCTTTTATATTGATATCAGAACTGGATGAAAGCATTTTTGAGCAGATAGCAAAGAGTTATTATCAGCTGGACCGGCTGGCATCTGCTTTTTTACATAACACCGGAGAAGAAACTGATTCCAGCTCAATAAACGCTCTCATGACAAGATATTATGGCTATACCTATCAT
>CALZMZ010000181.1 GCA_945788685.1 Thermodesulfovibrionia bacterium
TTCTGATTTCCTGTCCTGAAGCCATCGGGCCTTTGTCAAACTCTGACACTTCGGACAATGCCTGTTTCTGCATGAGTTGTATGAAGGCTTTTTGAATCCACACCGTTCGCATTCTTTTACATGCCCTCCGAGATATGAAGTACGGCATACCTCTATTGATCGCATAACTTTTATATGCGACAAAGGCAGTGAATGATTAGCCCGATACTCTTTGCCATGCATACGGAATACATCAGCCACTTCCCACTTCGGTCTTTCCCGGGGAATCTCTTGTGTCAGAGACGGCACAACTTCTGTAAGCATACTGCTTACTCTTTAAAGAAGTCCTTGCTTTCCGGTATCTCCAGTTTATCCAGCGGACTTTGTGTTTCTGATAGCTGCTTTCTGGTCACCTGCAGATATATCATTGTAGTATGAATTGATGTATGCCCCATCAGCATCTGTATGCTGCGTATGTTTACTCCGTATTCCAGCAAATGGCTGGCAAAACAGTGACGAAGGGTATGGATACCGTTGCCTTTTGTTATTCCCGCTTTCTCTCTTGCACTGTTGTAAATCGCCAGAGCGGAGCGGGTTGTCAGGGGACGCCTCTTGTCCTGTCCACTAAAAAGCCATACTGTTGGATGGTACATCTTCCAGTATATGCGCAGCTCTTTTAAAAGACGTTCCGATAGTATCGTATACCGGTCCTTTCTTCCCTTGCCCTGCTGCACTCGTATCATCATCCGCTTGCTGTCGATATCCGCAACTTTCAGCCCTACGACTTCACTGACTCGTAACCCCGCTGCATATGTCGCCATCAGCAGTGTCCTGTGCTTTTGATTACTTAAAGCGACAAACAGTCTTTCCAGTTCTTCCTTGCTCAGAATCTCAGGCAGCCGTCTTATTGTCTTCCGGGCCGGTATTTTTAAAGACTCAGATGGTCTGCCTATGGTGTGTGTGTAGAAAAACTTCAACCCTGACACAACGACATTGCAGGTATTCCATGCCAGTTCCCGGTCCTTTATTAAATACACAAGATATTCCTTCACCATCTTCTTTGTTATTTTTTCCGGTGATTCCTTGTAATATCCTGCCAGTCCTGCCACGGCAGATATGTATGCTTCCTTTGTCTTGACCGAAAACCCCCTTATTGTCATCTCATCGATCATCTTTTGACGTAACTCTCTCATGCTGCACCTCCATATTGTTTGATTTCATGTCCGAGTGGACATGCTCATAATGAAGGTATTGTAGATAATGCTTCAGTTTTGATTATTGCTTATTACGGGGTGGGTGATTTTCGATCTATTGACGTTGTTTTAGTCTTTTGTTGTTCTACCGCCCTGCGGGCGGTTTAGTTCAACATATTAGTAGACGAATCTCGTATTTGCTGGAAAAAGCAACCTCAAATAGTAAATATTTTTGGATAGTAAATTTCATATCTTACTAATAAATAAAGAAACTCAAAATTGCCTGTTTCGTGTTTGCTCTTTATTAATATGATAGGCGAAATTCGTCTATCCTGGCTTTTTTGTCAATTTGGAGCACATGGGAAAAAAATTATCAATATCCGGGTTCCAGAAATTATTACGCAAAAGTTGATTAATTCTGCAAAGTATATCTTAAGCTTATGACATTGAGCAAGCAGGGCGGGAAAGCAGGGGGATCCTGAAATTAATTCAGGATGACAGAGGAGGAGTATATATAAGAGAGATTTTTTGTATAAAACTGTAGAACGACACACCGGGCGGGATGAGGAGAGGATTGTCAGACATGACAGGGTTATTGACATATTTTAGTGCTTGAGTAGTATATTAAAGATGAGAGAGGTGCTTATGTCAATTGATTCAGAATATCAAAATCTTTTTAAACATATGCAAGTCGGGTTTGCATATCATGAAGTTATATTTGACGGGAATAATAAACCGGTAGATTACATATTCCTCGAAGTTAATGATGCGTTTGAGACCTTTACCGGGCTGAAACAGAAAGATATTATTGGCAGGAAAGTAACTGAAGTGATCCCGGATATCGCACATTCAAAAACTGACCTGATTAATATATATGGTAATGTTGCTTTAACAGGTGAATCCATTAAATTTGATTTATATTTTGAACCCTTGAGAAAATGGTATTCGATTAATGCATATTGTCCTAAAAAAGGTTATTTTGTTGCCTTGTTTGATGACATTACCGAAAAAATTGATATGCAAATAAGCCTTAAGAAGAGAGTTAATGATTTGCAGGAATTTTATGACATGGCTGTTACCAGAGAAGTTAAAATGAAAAAACTTAAAGAGGAAGTGGCAAAGCTGACTTTGGAACTGGATAAATGTAAAAAGTAATTCCGGGGCATGAAGTGAG
>CALZMZ010000182.1 GCA_945788685.1 Thermodesulfovibrionia bacterium
TACAGAGCATAAAGAGCAGGTGCTGACCCTTTATCAGGAAAGTGAAAAACAGATCTCCGGAAATAAAATGGGTTCTTACAGTTACTCCCGCCCGGCTGTTAAGCCTCTGGCCGTATACGAAGACGGCAGTGCCGCCATAACAGAGAAATTATTTGCCCGCGGCAGGGCCTATGCCATTGGTCTGGACCTGGGACATCTGATCCTGAAGGCCCATAATTTCCGTTATGACGGTATGGCATTTAAATATGTAAACGGATATGAACCATTCATTGACGTGTTCTTAAGGATCATCAAGAAAATGTATCTCGCTGCAGTACCGTATGGCGCAACTATTCATACAGTGCCCCATAACAAATCACTGTCAGTGATGATTACCCACGATGTGGACTACTCAGGTTCCATGGACAACACACTTATTTATGGCAAATATGAGCATAACGAAGGAATCAGGGCCACCTATTTCATCCAGACAAAATACGTCCGGGACTGGAATGATGAAATATTCTTTTTCAATGAAAAGGTCCCGGTCTTAACACAGCTCGAAAAATGGGGGATGGAGGTAGCAAGCCACTCAGTCTCACATGCTGTTTTCTTCAGTGAATTTCCACTGGGAACGGGCACCGAACAATATCCGGAGTACAGACCTGTTGTAAAAAGCGAAACCAGAACTAAACGGGGGACCATAATGGGAGAACTGCGGGTCAGCAGGTTTCTTCTCGAACACTTTCTTCAAAAAAGCAGGGTTCATTCATTCAGGCCGGGACATCTCTCCATTCCCGTGGTCCTGCCACAGGTGCTGGAAGCTACAGGATATTTATACAGTTCCTCGGTAACAGCAAACAGGACCCTTACCCATCTTAATGGACAGGAGACTTTCCGAGGCGATTGCATTGGCTGGAAAGATCAGGCAGTACGGGGGGATCTACGTGGTCCTGATCCATCCCGATGTATTGGACCATAAAATGAGGTTTCTGAAAGGGTTCATTCCTGCTGTCAGAGAGGATACATGGTTTGGAACCGTTTCAGAGTTCGGTACGTGGTGGTCAGCCAGAGACAGAGTTGAACTTGATGTGTTTCCTGAAAACAATTTTTTAATCCTTCGATTAAAGGTGCCCACAGAAATCCAGGGATTGACCCTTATCATCCCTGACGGATACCGATACGCGCCGCCTCAGCCTGATCGTGGGGGAATCAGACAGTCGGGCAACCGCATACTTATAGATGAGGCCTCAGGAGATCTGAATCTGCGGCTGGTAGTGCAATAGAACATCTGTCATGACAGGGCCCTTTCAACCATGAATGCGTTAAAATAGTGAATGGCGCTTTCGAAGAAACAGATGTCTGCTGTGGAGACAATCAAGGGGAAGACCCTGGCCCTGCTTCTTATGCGTAAACAGGACGCTGTAACAGACTTCATGCTTAAAAAGACGGTCAATGAAATAAGCAGCCTTATCGATTCGTATGAATTATCAGACCAGTACGACCTTCTTGAGCGGGTTGAGAACGCCCTGATGCGGGTAAAAAGAACCGGGATGGCTTCTGCATTCATCAGGAGGCACAAGAAAAGATAGGGAATAAATAACAGATTACAAAATCTACATCTCAAATCCATTCTCCGCAGCTTACTGCTGCGAAGGATGAATAAGCACCAATTGTCACATTTCAAATCTTGTGGAGGAGTTGAGCCGGGATTACCTGAACAACACTGTCAGAAGCGGAGCTGTCATTGCGACATTTGGTCTGTCCTGGATTCCGACTAACCCGAAATCCTCGTCGGGGTCAAGCAGAAAACGAACCTGAAAGTCATCCAACCCGCGACGCTGCGTCTCCCGCATCAGACGGGTGACATCGATTTCCACAAATAAACCCTGGTCCGAGGAAAAGAAATCAAAGCTTAAGGTCGCATCGCTGCCATTTGAAAATGTTAAGGGAGGAGATTCAAAATCTGCAGCATTCAGACCGTTAATGGAAAAAGGAACGAGGTCCAGTAATGTAGGAACCGTTCCGGCAAAACTCACCTCGTAGATGAAAACCTCCAGCGACGCTGATTTGATCTCGGCGTCTGCAGGGATCAGATCTTCGTTGGTTGTCCCGTCGAGACGAAAGCTCAGAAAAGCACGGTATTCCGGTAAATTTCTGTCAGCTTCATCAATCCCGAAAAAGAGATTATCCGGGCCGTTGAAGATGGTGAAGGTTTCCTCGACCGGATCAAAGGCAATATCACCGTCAGCCGGCTGGTCGCTGAGGATCTCTGCAATGAAAACATCCCCGGTGTCCCCGCACCCGGATACATACATTACCAGGATGGCCATTATTATCAGGTAAAGAGGTTTTTTCATTTCATTGTCTCTTCATTGATTAAGGCAGTATTAATATCTCCCAGTCTCAGATTATGATGTTATCTCCATAACATCCCTTATCTATTTATTATACCTTATTTAATTCCGATCCGAATTCGAGGAAGCCTTTTGGATGTGTGAGCGCAGTGATCACCACGTCTCCCAGTGAATGTTCTCTTTTTTGTATTTGTCCAATGGTTTCGCGTCCCTGTCAGCGGGAATGCCTATGGGTATGACATTTAAAGGGATGATGTTTTCAGGAATAGACAGTATCATCCTCACCGACTTTATCCTTTTATTGTCCACATACACAGCTGTCCATACCGCACCGTAACCAAGTGCGTGAGCAGCAAGCAGAATATTTCCTGATGCCAGTGAACAATCCATGACCCAGTAGTCTTTTGCATATGCGTCATCCTTGTCAGGGATACCGCAGACGATAATCGCGGCCCCTGCCTTATCAAGCATCTTGGCATATGGAAGTTCATTGCAGAGTTCATCAAGGGTGCCCCTGTCCGTTACAACGACAAATGCCCAGGGCTGAACATTCACGGCTGATGGAGCTGACATACCGGCCCTGAGCATGGTGAGGAGATCATCCTT
>CALZMZ010000183.1 GCA_945788685.1 Thermodesulfovibrionia bacterium
AACCCTAACAGTTATATTATGTCCAACACTCAGGTTTTTACCAAAATCTGGAACGATGCTGTCGAAATACTTAAAGAAAATTGTCATGACAAAAGGGATGTATTGATCGGTGGAATTCCTTTTCCAAAAATGCTTGAACTCGCACCGAAACTGCTGATCGGGATAAATGATGGCTCAGTACGAATCAGTAATATCGTTGATAACCTGAAAAAATTTTCACAGCCCCAAAGGAACTATTTGGATGAAAAAGTAAACGTGAACAAGGTTATCATGTCCTCAAGGTCAATCCTTGATCATAACATCAAACAATTTACTCATAATTTCCATGTCAATTGTAGTGAAAATATACCTCCTGCAAGAGGCAATACACAGCAGATAGATCAGGTTATTATTAATCTCATCATGAATGCTCTTCAGTCATTGCCGGACATGACATCCGAGATATGGTTATCAACCTCCCATAATAAGACATCCAATACTGTTGAGATCAAAGTAAAAGACAGTGGAGTTGGTATGTCTGACGACGTTCTTCAGCAGGTTACAGACCCATTTTTTACTACAAAAGCAGATACCGGCGGCACAGGACTTGGTTTGTCCATCTCGTACGCTATTATCAAAGATCATAAAGGGTTCATGTCAATTAAATCTAAAAAAGGAAAGGGAACAACTGTTACCGTAACTCTGCCGGTTTACAATCGAAAGGATCTTATTGTATGAGTATATCTGATCTTCCGGTGCTCCTCATAGATGATGAGCCGCAGATTTTGCTCAGTTATGAGGCGATGTTGAGCACAGAAGGAATTGAAAACATTTTATCTATTGACGATAGCCGAAAGGTCTTACCACTTCTTTCCAAACAAAGTCGATTTATCTCGAGTATAAAAAAGGCCCTGAAAATGAGAGAGATGCACGAAGAATTATCATCATTAAAGAGACATACGTCTTCTCTCAGAAACCATCTTCTTACCGATCAATTGGAGTATGAGTCTGCTTTTTCATCTATTCTCACAAAAAGTAAAAAAATGAGGGCTATTTTTCATTATGTAGAAACTATTTCCAAATCTGAAGAACCGGTATTGATTATGGGGGAAACTGGTGTCGGCAAAGAACTGCTTTCAAAGGCAATTCATGACATTAGCGCAGTCAAAGGTGAATTAGTGGCTGTGAATGTGGCCGGACTGGATGATACCATGTTCTCTGATACCCTGTTTGGACATAAAAAAGGCGCATTCACAGGAGCAGATAAAGCGCGTGAAGGCCTTATTGTCAAAACAGCGAAAGGAACTCTGTGTCTTGATGAAGTCGGTGAATTAAGCGAAATGTCACAGATTAAACTTTTACGCCTTTTAGAGGAAAGAGTGTATTATCCTCTTGGCTCGGACATTCCTGAGAAGAGTAGTAGCCGTATAATTGCATGTACCAACCAGTATCTTACGAAAAGCGTATCAGAAGGAAAATTCCGGAAAGATTTATTCTATCGTCTTGCAGCCGTTCAGCTCCGGATTCCTCCTCTGCGTGAACGTATCGAAGACATTCCAATTCTGCTTAACTATTTAATTGAGAGTTCTGCGGACTCTCTTAAAAAGGCCCCGCCTTCGAGTCCCCCTGAACTTATCACACTGCTCTCGAGCTATTATTTCCCCGGTAATATCCGCGAATTAAAGGCAATGGTTTTTGATGCTGTTGCACGGCATCAGTCAGGGGTACTTTCTCTGGACTATTTTAAAGAATTCATTAAAGACAAAGGGGAATATGTAGAACCCTATATTTCACTTCCTGATCACGGGGTGGACACAATAATAAACCTTTCCGGACGCTTCCCCACAATTAAAGAAGTAGTCAATCATTTAATACTTGAGGCACTAAAACGATCCAATGACAATCAGGGTATTGCAGCGTCTCTTTTGGGTATCAGCCGTCAGGCCCTGAACAGGAGATTACGTAAAGAAGATTAATCCTTAAAAATCACCTCAAAGGTTGTAACTTTATTTTCACCTCTGTAAATGCTTTCCTTCTCTTTTCTTTGTATTATCAATACATTAGCTGATTCCTTAAGGATTTGGATGTAAACTTTGTTGCATCTCCTGGTATTTCATAACATATGCTAACTAATTCATAATATACTGATTTTATTGCTTTATTTTGTATTTTCCATAAACCGTGGTCATGAGGCACAGCTCTTGCATTATTTATAGTAAAAAAGGAATAAAGGATCTTGTTATGGAAATGAGAATATTTAAGAAAATTCCTGTTGAACTTGAAGCCAGATTATTCTGTGGCAATATGTTTTACGCAGGAACCGTTCTTAATATTTCTATAGAAGGTATGCATATCAATACAAAGAGCTGTCTTCCTTCAGGTGCCAGCTTTGTTACAATTATCCGTAGCGGGAGAGATCTCTTGCAGGTCAATACAAAAGTCAAACGGTTAACACGTACAAATGGATGTTATGATGGCATGGATGTTGAGATCCTGAATCTATCGAAAAACTATTTGGATTATGTGAACAGTCTAAGTCCTGTTTATGAGATTGTTGAGAGAGATAAAGAACACTTTCAAATGATTTAAACACATTATTAAAAGAGGTAATATAATTAAGTCAATTATTA
Organism: Thermodesulfovibrionia bacterium; assembly: GCA_945788685.1. GTDB lineage: Bacteria > Nitrospirota > Thermodesulfovibrionia > UBA6902 > UBA6902 > CALZJD01. The sequence continues at coordinate 2,610 of CALZMZ010000183.1, forward strand.
CGATACCATAACAATTTTGAACCTCTAGAGAAAAAGGAGGGGTCATGATGTTTTTTATAGGGATAATAATATTGTGGTTGTTAGTTTCCGTTTTGATAATGGCACTATTTGCTAGTGCAAAAGGCGAAGATAATATGAGGTCAAAGTCAGTTCACTTTTCTTAACTTAGCTCATGCGAGGACAATATCAGAAAACTATCATATCAGTACTATGAGAGTTAA
>CALZMZ010000184.1 GCA_945788685.1 Thermodesulfovibrionia bacterium
AGCGGCACCCCACAATCCGCTCTCTTCATTGTTTATAAGAAATACCGGAATACTGCCAAGAATATCGGACATTGTACTGGAACTTCTAAACTCATCCTCAAAAGCTCTGTGCTTAAGAAGCTGAGGGATTTTAGCTGCAACCCCTCCCGCAATGTAAATACCTCCCAACGACAGCGTTTCCAGCGCATAATTACGGCACACCCTGCCATAAAAACGGGAGGCCCATTCAAGTGTCTCTGATTCTGCCGACAACTCTACCGCTACTTCTTCCGGTTTAAGGTCCCTGCCACTCAGAAAATGATGCAGATAACTTAATCCACGTCCAGAAACAACGAAATTGGCAGTTATATATTTCTGATCTAATTGTTCTAGCAGGAAATCATGAAAATTGAACTCTCTCTCACCGGAAAAGGGGTAACTGGCATGTCCTCCTTCAGAAGGAACCGCAATATACCCTCCTGTTCCATCCGGCATAAGCACTGCTTTACCTAATGCGGTACCAGCTCCTATAACAGCCAATGCAGCATTGTTTACCATTTGACCTTCAAGAATTGTTTCAGCAGCATTACCAACAGGAGACTTACAGGCATAAGCCTGCGCAACAAAATCGTTTATGAGCAGACTTTGGTTTAAGCCATAGTCCTTCCGGGCATTTGAAATATCAACATCCCATGAAATAAATGGAGGGGCACTGTATACGCCCCGTTCAACAGGCCCTGCAATAGCGATAACTGTTATTTCAGCGCGGTCCGGTAAAATTGAAAATTCATGTAACTTCAGCCCGGAGATTAGCTCTTTAAATGACGAAACCTTACCCGTCTGAAACCATATGGTCTTTACCAGGGAAAGATTACCTTTGTCATCAGCAGCAAAGTGAGCAAACCGGCTATTTGTTCCTCCAATGTCAGCAGCAAGAATATTTTTCATATATAATAATTTTTTATGCCTATGAGAATTAAGATTGATTAAATACCAAAACAAACCGCATTGTCAACAATATGTATTCAGATGCTTTCATCTTGTAATTACAAAGTCTGACCATTTGAAAACAATCTGTTAATGTTACCACAGCCAAAGATAAGTATTGTCATGCCAGTCATTAATGAGGCAACAGTCCTGCGAAACACGCTTGGCAGACTTAATTTAACTGCTGATGAAGAATTGATAGTGGTCGATGGAGGCAGCACAGATGAAACAGTATTGATTGCAGAAGAATTTACAGATAAGGTTTATGAAGCGAAAACCGGCAGGGCCAGCGTTATGAATTATGGAGCAGAAAAAGCAGAGGGAGAAATTCTTTTATTTCTTCATGCCGACTGTATCCTGCCTGATCAGGGTTTTAAAATAATACGGGAAACTATAAAAGACCGGGGAACTGCAGCTGGTGGTTTTTATATGTCCATAGATCATCCTGGACCTGGATTCAGATTGATTGAGTATACGGCAAACGTAAGGGCCCGTTTAACTTCTCTGATTTATGGCGACCAGGGAATGTTCCTAAGAAAAGATACATTTGAAATGGTCGGAGGTTTCAAAGATATGCCGCTCATGGAAGATATCGAAATTTCCAGAAAGCTGGGCAGAGTGGGTAACATAGTATTTCTGAAACCGCCTATTAAAGCGTCTGCAAGAAGATGGCTTGTTGAGGGAGCAGTTTATACAACTTTACGCGACTGGATTATATCATTCTCATATTCATTTTTAAAGATATCTCCTGAGAAGCTTATTAAATGTTATAAAGAGGTCAGATGAAAAACCGGAATGCCTTAATAGTCATATCCAAATATCCTGAGAATGGAGCAGTGAAGACGCGGATTAATGGATTATCAGATAAACAGCGTGTAGATTTGTATAGCAGGCTTCTGAATGACACGATGGCAAAACTGTCATCGATCCCCGGCGCTGATACTTTTATCGCTTATGCTCCTGCTGCTGCAGGGGATTACTTTTCCCGGTTCAATGCTGGCCTCATTCCGCTGACTGAGGGAGATCTTGGAAATAGAATGTATCAGGCATTTCATCATACGTTCAGGAAAGGATATGAAAAAATATCACTTGTTGGAGCTGATATTCCTGACCTGTCATCCCCTGTAATCATTGAATCATTTAATGAGCTCGCGGAGCATGATATTGTCTATGGACCTGCCACTGATGGAGGGTATTATTTAATTGGTATGAAAAAGCTGATCCAGGAGGTATTCACTGATGTACCATGGTCAACTGACAAAACACTGGAT
>CALZMZ010000185.1 GCA_945788685.1 Thermodesulfovibrionia bacterium
AGCAGAGAAACATACAATCATATGGGGATAATGTTGTGCTTCTTTCTTATTGCAACTGTCTTCCTTGATACCTTCGACTATCTCATACTCAGTTACAGTGGAACAGCAGAGGGACTGGAAACATGGGATATATTTACCGGCAGATACCTGCCTACTTTCTTGATCAACATGGTTGGATTATATGCAGCGGTAATAATGACTGCTTTAAAGAAATTCAGAACTCCCCGCGGACTTTTTTATTCATCAGTGATCGTCATTATAGCGATTGCAGCATATCGAATTAATCTGATAACAATAGCTCAACTGGTTCCTCTGTATCACGAACTTGGGGAAATACAGTATATCCCGACCATGCATGAGGTGGCGCCGGTTTTCGGGTTGATTGCAGCGCTCATGCTGCTTTTTGCGATACTGACAAAAGTTCTCCCTATGGAGGATGAAGTACACACAACAGGTCACTAATGAGGCATGGACTGATGGCAAAGAGATATTTGACACGATATATAAATGGAGGTATCAAAATGAACAATGGCCTATTAAACAAAGTCTTTACAGGAGCCTTTGCTCTGTTTGTCTTATTCATCATATCAGGAGGCATATCACATGCTTCATCAGGAGGCACGTCGCATGATTCAAATACCTCTGAGGAAGTAAATTCCTATGATGTATCTCGTGAAAATGCATTTATGCAGCCTACCGGTGAATTTACTGTTTTGGGAGATTTTGCAATAAACAATACGCTTGCAGTGAAAGTCTCTGATCAATCACCTGAAATTGCCGGAAAAGAGATTACTACTACAATGTTCATAAAGGATGGAAAATATTATATCAATACAATCGGTCCTGACTGGGAATTTCACAATTATGAGATTTCGTACGTTATCGGTATCAATAGAAGGCAAAACTACCTGGCCCTGTTCCCAAACGGCGCCATCCATGTACTGCCTGCGCAGTGGGACATCGAACAATCAAAATGGATCATGAATTATGGGCTTGATAAAAATTATCCCGGCAGCGGCAATTTTTGGAGCGATGATGCAAGGATTTGGCAGTTTAAATGCGGAGGATGTCATTCAACAGGAATGCAAATAAACTACGATAAGGCCTCGCATTCGTTCAGCACAACCTTTGCAAGTCTTGGCATTGGATGTGAATCCTGTCATGGACCGGGCAGCTCACATATCAAGGCTGCCAGATATAATTTCGACAAGGAAAAGGAAACAATAGTAAACCCGGCAAAATTACCCTGGAGACTTCGCGCCGGTATCTGCGGTCAGTGTCACAACTGGGGGGCGAGCACAGCCAGGGTCACCCCTTACAGGGACGGCTTTCCTGAACGATATTCATACCCGTATGGGTTTAAGGTCGGCAAACCTCTGAATTTGTTTTATGTGAACGAGCCTGTTGATGACAAGCTGCATCACCAGCAATACAATGAATGGAATGCAAGCGCCCATGCAGAGGCCGGAATTATGTGCACTACCTGTCACGGTGTTCATCAGGCAGGCCTGCACAAGAACCCGCATAAGGCACAGACCAAGTTCATTGCTGACAGTCTCTGCACAAACTGCCACAAAACTACAAAGAAAAAGGCTGCCCACAGAATCCTCTCCTGAGGAAAGTTTAAGGGCAGGTGGAGTTGATAAAAAACCTAATTCCTGCAGCGGATGTCATCATCACAAAAATTCACCGTTGGAAGGACTTGTAGAGTTTCTTGATGCAGTCAAGAAAGAAGACATGCCGGTGCCATTCTCGGTGCACGGGAGATAGCTGTGATTGATTGGTTACATTTATATAAACCGGGAAAGAAGGGGAGAGTCATGAAAAAGGAATTTTTAATTATTATTTTTATCGCGGGCCTCATAATTCCACAGATGGCAGGTGCAGCAGACACTGTTCATAAAAAAGATAACGGAAATGCCATCCCTGATGTAAAATCGCAGTTTTTCTGTGGTTACTGCCATGTTCTGAGTTATCCCGAGGTGATAAAAAGATCATATCTTTCATGGAAAGCCGGAAAGCATAAAGACATAGGGTGTGTTCAGTGTCATTATCCGCCGGAACGGTTAAAGGAGAAGATTCCCGAGCATAAAAAAATACCAACGGACGAAAAGTCAACATCTGATAAGTCTGCCATAGATTTCATGAAGACAGAGCTCGAAGTCCTTTCAAGATTAATAACTGTTTTGAACATGGATTCATCGGTAACAAGAACAAAGCCAAGGCTTGATGACAGAAGCTGTACTGCAGCGCAGTGCCATCCTTCCACTGGCGAGGGCAAGGAAGGGGAATACTGGACCAAAAAATTTGAGTATGCCAAGTATGAAAGAGAGGATAAAACGGAAGGGATAGTTCCATATGTTCATAAAACGCATTTTGACAGTACGAAATGGGTAGAGGGCCAGGAACTGCACTGCACATCCTGTCATCAACGGGAAACAGAAGAAAAACATTTTGAAGTCAACAGGGAAAAATGTTTTCTCTGTCATTTTAAAAACCTTGCTCTTAATGAAACGCGGGGGAAATGTTCAATCTGTCATGAGGTCCCGACAGCACCCCTTCAAAAACAGAAAAAGGAAGGGGCAGGGGACGAGGAAAAGCCAATTACCCATGAGTCTCTTGAAAAATCAAAGGTAGCGTGCGAGAGCTGTCACCTCCATCTGTTTAAGGGTAAGGGACTGGTAGCAGAAAAAAACTGTCTCAACTGTCACGACAGCAGCGACCAGATCAAGAAAGAACTCTTCAATAAAAAACTGATGCATGAAAAGCATGTGGCAGCACAGACCGCCCACTGCTTCAACTGCCATGAGCCGATTGAGCACAAGAAACAGGATTTCATGGATATTGCAAGGAGTCAATGCACTGCATGCCACCCTGATCACCATACGTATCAGAAAATGATGCTCGCAGGTGAAGCATATAAGGAAGTGCCTGCCACGCCCGGTCTCATGTTACGGGTAAAGACCAATTGCCTCGGATGTCATAAGGAAGACAAAGTTGTCAATGGCGAAGAGGTCGCCCATGGCTCAGGCAAGGCATGCGTTGCCTGTCATACGGAAAAACATGAAGCCATGGCAAAGGAGTGGAAAGAAAAGACAGCTGAAGAATTAAAGGTTGCCAAGGAAGTCGAGAAAGAATTGCTGGACGCGATCGAAAATGGCAAAGGCAAGGCATCGAAGACTAAGTTGAAAAAGGCAGATGAATTACTCAAAGAGGGCAGGGGATACATGCATCTTGTTGAATATGGAGGCGGAGTCCATAACAAGAAATATTCTGTGATGCTGCTTGATGAAGCATTAAACAACTTTGAGGATGCCATAGACCTGCTCGGTGAAGAAGAGTAGAAAGGAGGTTTGATTTGGTTGGTAAATTGAATTTATATGTTGTTGTCTTATTAATTTCAATATTGACTATATTTTTACCTGTAAATGCTTCAGGGGCCAGTGAAGACCAGGATGAATTTGTTCCTGCCCCGGCATTTACTGAAGTGCCTGATTTCTTTGTTCCTGCCCCACCATTTTCTGAAGGTATCTTCCCATGTTCAGAATGTCATGCAGACCTGGAAGTGGATGAAACCAGAAGGGAACTGGATTTTCATGAGGACATCGTCCTTAAGCATGCGGAACAGCAGAGGTGGTGTCTTGATTGCCATAATCC
>CALZMZ010000186.1 GCA_945788685.1 Thermodesulfovibrionia bacterium
CAAGATGCGCAGCGCCTACAACGACCAGCAGGTCCCCTTTCTGCTTTGTCATGTTCAGAATTTTAGAAACCCACCTGCGGTTTCTTTTTACTATTAATCGATCATACAGTTCAGGAAACTCAGTAAAGCTCTCTTTCATTATGGTATCCAGCTTTCTTACATCTCCATTTTTCCATGCATGCACCATGTCTGCAAACATTGATTCAATAATGTTGATCTCAATCAATATCTGCTTCAGCAGGGCCTCCTGTCTTGTTCTGCTGAGTCCGGCAAAGAGATTGATCTGGAATTCATTGGACTCCAGAAACATAAGATCTTTATTATCCTGCTTTGCCTTGATGAAAAAACGCCTGTCCACTCCAAGCTCAGGATCAAACCCCAATCTTATCATCTCAGCCCCTGCTATAGTCAGTGCAACCATCCATGGTCTGAACCTTTCAAATTGCAAAATCGACAACCCCGAGGCTTCTAATCTCTTTTTCAGCAATGCATACGTTTCAGTGGGTAAGTTGCCTGATAATGACTGGCCCTTTGGATACATGCCCCGTTTTAACATTTTTTGCTGTAAAGAGTTGTCATTCATGCTGTCCAGGTCTGTTTCAAATACCACGTTCCTGCAGCAGTTATATATGTTTTCAACCTGTTCAGGTAATGGATATGACTCCCGGTTCAGTACATGGATTGAGCCAAGCAGGTAAACAGTGTTATTTCCTGACTCAAAAGACCATATGAAATTCTTTCCTTTTTTTGTCTCTGCAAATGCAGTAATGACAAAAAGGAGAGTTAAAAAAACAATTGTTAAAAAAAACAGTTTCTTCTTGTGATGCATCATATACTAACCATTCTCCAGCAGGTCCAACACAATCTCCTGGCAATTCTGTGACGCTTCTTTTAATTTCCATCTTCTCTTGTCCCTGATACCTGCAATATTACTGATCCCCCTTAATTCCGTCATAGAAATGTCATAAATAGCAGCTACCTGGGCAACTGCCGCCCCTTCCATATTTTCACAAATCCCATCAAACCTCTTTTCAAGATCATTTGCCCGTTTTTGTGTCCCTGATACTGACCCGACCGTTATAAAAGTACCTGCCCTGATTTTTATTTCAGTATTGCTATAAGCCTTAAAAAAAGCCTCTGAAGGCAGGGAAAGAGGAAATTCATTATAATACTTTTCCCTGCCTTTCTGAAGAACAGGAATACTGATTTCTTTCATATCCTTCCATCCAATTGATGTTACAACTCCGTCATCGCCTGATATTTCCATTGAAGCAACAGCAACATCACCTGGGCCTAGACCTGAACCCGTATAGGCCCCGCCTATTCCCATGTTTATTATTTTATCAACAGGATATTTCTCGACCACGACAGTTGCGGTATGGGCTGCATTAACTTTCCCTATCCCGGTATTCATAAGCAGTACGTCCATGCCAGAAAGTTTACCCTTATGTACTTTTTTCCCTGCTGCTTCTGATACATTTACTTTTTTCAGAAGAGAAAGAAGCAGGTCCGATTCAAAAGACATTGATGACAGTAGTGCAAGCATTTTGCAGTATTATAGTATAAAATCCGCTAAATCTTTAAAAACTCAGATCTTTATCATCACCGGGTGCTATGATATAATCTCTTTGCAGGTCCTGAAATTTAACAAATAATTGTTCAACCATTATTTGTTAATCTTTTATCAATAATACTTCTGTTTCCGGTATATGCCGGAGAAAGGGAGGAAATTAAAATGATAGATAACATTCACTGGCTTGGCCATGATACATTTAAAATTGATGGTGAAAAGATCATATATACTGACCCGTTCAAGATACGGACGCAGGACAAAGCAGATATTATATTCGTAACCCATGAACATTATGACCACTGCTCTCCTGAGGACATTAACAAAATTCAGGGGCCTGACACGGTTATTGTAACAACGCCGGATTGCGCCGGGAAGATTTCAGGTAACGTTAAGACCGTTAAACCTGGAGACAGAATCACAGTAGAGGGGATTGAGATAGAAGCTGTCCCGTCCTACAACACAAACAAACAGTTTCACACAAAGGACAGAAACTGGGTAGGATATATATTTACCGTTAACGGTCAGAGAATTTACATTGCCGGAGATACTGATTACATTCCCG
>CALZMZ010000187.1 GCA_945788685.1 Thermodesulfovibrionia bacterium
AGTTTCGAAATACAATCTGATGATGCCGATGAAAGTATAGTAACAATTACCGTTAATGGGACCGGATCAGATACCCCTGTTCCTGATATTACAGTTACAGATTCTGTTGCTCCGGCAACAGATCTCAATATGGGATACGGCCAGGTGTCTGTTGGATCTCAGTCAGACAAGACAGTAACAATAAATAACACCGGAGATGGAGATCTGCAAATAATTGACATAGCACAGGCTGATCCGCTTGTTACACCATTCAGCATAGTGAATGAAGACTGTACAGGTGGTCCGATTACTTCATCAGACATATGCACCATTACTGTAAGATACCAGCCGGTATCAGCCAGTACCGGAGATAGTGACAGTTTTGATATACGCTCTGACGATCCTGATGAAGGTTCTGTAACATTTAATGTCAGTGGAACTGCTGTCAGCGGCTCGTCAAATAACGATCCTACGGTACCCATTCTTATATCTCCACAGGACAACACAACCGGAGCTGGATTAACAACAGATTTTACATGGGAAAAATCAACAGATACAGATGGTGACACATTAAGCTACAGTCTTACCCTCTGTAAAGATCCTGATTTAACGTCACCCTGCATATCTCAAACGAACATTGCGCTTGTTAAAACTAATATTGTTTTATATGCGGGCTCCGGAACCGCTTTCATGTTCATCGGTTTTGTCTTTACCGGTAATTTAAGGGACAGGAGAAAAGTTGTGCTCCTGTCAGCAGTATTAACATGTTCACTGCTTATTGTTTCATGCGGTGGCAGCGGAGGATCCGATTCATCTGATGATCCCCCTGCAAATAACAACATTACTCAAACCGTATCAGGATTGGAATCCGGCACCACATATTTCTGGCAGGTAACTGCAGATGATGGAAAAGGAGGTCTGACAGACAGCGAAGTGTGGAGTTTTACCACCCAGTAAATTCTTAAATGCAATAAAGTAATGAATCATCAAAGGGGCCTGAATATCTCAGGCCCCTTTTTCAAGCCAGTCCTATCGAAGTTGAACTTCGGTATAGACTAAATCTTTTTATCTATCAGGTGATTTTTTTCTTCGAGGTAGCCTTCGAGTTTGTGGAGTTTTCTATGAAGAAAGTCGGATATCTTGATCATGTTGCCCTTAACATTATTGACCTGTCTCTGGTCTATGACCTTGCCATTAAACTCGGCAAGCAGCTTTGTTTCAGGCGGTATATAAAAGTGGAGTTTTACTTTTGTGTTTGCTTCAAAAGGGGTTTCTGTCTCAACGAACAGTTTGCCCTTGCTGGAGTTTAATAAAAAATCAGGACAGTCAACAGGATCATTGTCACCATACTGAATTGCAAGGCAAAGAGGGAAATGTACCCGCTTTATTCCTTTCTGACCCGATATATGCTCCTTTGCCCTGCCATCCTTATCGATAAAATATTTATCCATAATTATAATGACTTATGAAGCATCCATAATCAGGACATAATACATATTTATCACATACATGACTGCACAGTAATAACCTAAGCAGAATTTATAAAGTCTTCATACTCTTTTGGCGGGGATTTTATCTCCATACCCATACTGAATGACACACCATGCGGAGATGTCTTTGTCTGAAACCACTTGACTTCACAATTCATGTTCAGGGACTTACCATCAGGAAGGTTGCATCTGAGCTCAACAGTTGAAGAAGGAGAGATATCAACTATATTGTTCGCAGTTGCCGTGACCATATACAATCCCACTTCAGAAAAATTCATGATAATGCCGGGATATGTTATTCCTCCTGCAATTATCTCTGCATCCAGATTTTCTGCTATTCTCTCAGCACGTCTTTTATCCATAATACCTCCCCTCTATGAATATCTTGCAGATAGTATATCAGAAGCGGCATAAAAGTAATAAAAAAAGATTTATTTTAATCAATTTTTCTTGTCTAATCTGCTACAATTTCAAAAAAGGACAGATCCCCTGGGATGTGTCCCTGATCTCTCTGTGTCATTCCCGCAAGCAAATCATGTCGGGAATCCTCCCGGATAGATTCGGACATTCATCCTTCGCAGTGCTACGGAGAACGGAAGCCGGAATGACAGAAATTTGGAACTGTG
>CALZMZ010000188.1 GCA_945788685.1 Thermodesulfovibrionia bacterium
TGGTGTTTCCAGATCAATAGAAAGAGCAGCTCAATTAGGTTGTAATACAATTCAGATTTTTTCCCATAGTCCCAGACAATGGAAAAAGACCCGCATTCCTGCTGCAGAAGTAAATCAGTTTGAGGAATTAAGGCAGAAATATGAGATCAGACCTGTATTTGTTCATGCATCATATCTTATTAACCTTGCATCGCTCTCCTCAGTAGTAGTTAAGAAATCCATAGATCTCCTTTCCTATGAAATGGCAAATGCCGACCTGATCGGCGCAGAATACGTTGTTCTGCATACAGGAAGTGCAAGTGGAGAGGATGGAAACACTGCAAGAAAGAAAGCTGCAATAGCACTTCGAAAAAGCATTGGTAAGCAAACAGGTAAGGCTTCAATCATACTTGAAAATACAGCAGGACAAAGAGGCGACATAACGTCGTCAATACATGCATTGGCCGATGTTATTGACCGGTGTAGTAGTGACCGGATCGCCGGTATATGCATAGACACATGTCATGCCTTTGCATCCGGATATGACATTACATCCAGGGAAGGACTGAATAAGCTGATTAAGGAAATTAAAAAATATATTGGTATTGATAAGCTTAAGCTCATTCATCTTAATGACTCAAAAAAACCTTTGGGTTCAGGTATTGACAGACATGAACATATTGGCAGAGGATCGATAGGTATTGAAGGATTTAGAAATATTTTATCTGACAGAAGAATTGCAAACGTACCAATCATACTTGAAACTCCAAAGGAGAATGCTAATGATGACAGAAAAAACCTGAAAAAAGTTTTTTCTTTACTGGAACATAAATAAAAATGACCTTGTAAACCATCATAAACGGAATAATGCGACTCTATTTCATCTGCTAATGGAGATATATGGTTCCGGATAAAAGCGATATACATGATTGCCGAAGCGGGCTAATAGCACGACAGTCTTTATGAGATACATGAGGTAATTATATTTAACTTGTTGTAATGATGATATAATTGAGGTATTTTAATACTTCCTGAAATTTTATATTGCCAAGAGCAGGCGATTTCTTATAAAATAGTCATATCCACTACATCAGGAGAATGCGTATACATCCATTTAATAATCTGATTGCAGCGGCGGCGGTTATTGCCCCCAACAAGTTGACCTAATGGTCGTACAGAAGAGGCGGTGCATTTGACCCCGCCTTTTTTTTGCCCTTTCTCACATGTTAGCACTTAACAGAATGGAATAATTAATTATATGTTTATTTACAGAAGCTTCGAAGAGGAGGAATCGTTAATTTGAAATTGATCAGGAAGATATATGACTGGGTATTGCACTGGGCAGAAACTCCATATGCAGTACCTGCACTTTTTTTACTTGCTTTTGCTGAATCATCTTTTTTCCCTGTGCCGCCTGACGTCCTTCTTATTACCCTTGCTATTTCCATTCCCAAAAAGGCATTTAAGTATGCACTGATCTGTATGGTCGGATCTGTCACAGGAGGTATTCTAGGATACGGCATAGGTTTGTATGGCTATGAAACTGTTGGTAAACCTATTGTAGATTTTTATCATGGACAGGAAGTAATGGAATTGATAAAGACAAAATATGACCAGCACGGATTTCTGGGTATATTGATTGCAGCGATTACGCCGATACCTTATAAAGTTTTTACGATTGCATCCGGGGTATTCAAGTTTGATTTCTGGCTTTTTACGTTAGCATCCGTTATAGGAAGAAGCACCAGGTTTTTTATTGTTGCAGCCCTGATCTGGAAATTCGGATCACCCATCAAGAGTTTCATAGACAGGTACTTTAACCTCTTAAGTATCTTATTTATGATTTTGCTTGTTGGAGGATTTTTATTGATTAAGTATGTGCTTTAGGCATCGAGAGTATTAACCTGATTTATTAATTATTATCCTCTAATATATTCATTAATTTAAATAGCTGTCATTCCCGAGTTCTGTTTATCGGGAATCCAGAATCCGTAAATTGATATGTAGATTCCTGTTGGAGTTTATCCCTTTCTTGATACGGGGCAGGAATGATTGAAAATGTTATTTCTGTATTGTTTACGTTATGCTTTACAGTAATCTAGCGGACACTATTGATCTAAAAGAAAAAAAGCGGTCTTCAATATGAAGACCGCTTTATGGGTTTTAATGCTGACAGCTCATCGCTGAAAGCTACTCATTTCTTCCTCTTCTTCTTCAACTGCGCCTGTGCAGCTGCAAATCTTGCAATCGGAACCCTGAAAGGTGAGCAGCTGACATAGTCAAGCCCGATGTTATGACAGAACTCAACTGATTTGGGCTCACCGCCGTGCTCACCGCAGATGCCCAGTTTGAGGTCTTTCTTTACCCCTCTGCCCAGCTCAGCAGCGGTTTTCATTAACGGGCCGACACCATCGATATCGATTGATACGAACGGGTCTTCATGCAGTATTCCTTCTTCTACATAGTAGGGGAGGAACCTGCCTGCATCGTCTCTTGAGAGACCGAACGTTGTCTGGGTAAG
>CALZMZ010000189.1 GCA_945788685.1 Thermodesulfovibrionia bacterium
TGCCATATCAGTCAAAAAGACGCTCCGCTCCGGCAGTTATATGTATTTTCCCAATGGTCTTTTATTTGTTAAAGAGGGTGACACATCAGAGATGTGCGCTTGTATTATTAATACTCTGCTTTGTGTTGAAACGGGTAAGCTTCCTGAGATAAAAGACAAAGATTCTTATGCAAGGATTTTTAATCTGTATCAGGGGAAAGACTAGCTGTTAATGAACTTCATCATGTAACTCCCCCTGCCCCCCTCTTAACCTGAGAGGGGGATTGCGAGCCGTACCTTCCCCCTTAAGTTAAGGGGGATCAAGGGGGTTATCCTCAAACAACTCCGGCATTTTCTGTTTAGCCAGTTTCAGCTTCTGATCAAATTCAAGATCTGATTTTCCAAGATACCTGGACACCATCCTTGAAAGTGTTGGTTTCCAGTTGCCGATTACAGTTCTATAAATCCAGTCGGGCCTGTAATTCAAAGACCTCATGGTTATGAACAGAAATACTGCAGGTTCAATGACCCTTTTGACAATGAAATACAGGATATTCAAAGTCGTATCATGATAGGGCTTTCTCATATCCGCTGACAGGTTCAGCCATCTTACTAAAGATCCGGGTATATTGGGGGTTATGCTCAGAAGTTTGTTAAGGTATGTTTCATCTATCTGCAGGAGATACCTGTACAGATAGGCATCAGGTTCTGCAATTCTGTCTTTGGCCGCCCTTTCAGCCAGCGGCGTTCCGGGGAAAAAAGTCAGATGGGCAAGGGAACAGATATAAGGTTTTTTCACTGATGCCATTGCATTTATAGTAGTGATCATGTCTTCTTCGGTCTCGTACGGATTGTCCACGATCATTTCATAAAAAGGTGCAGCATGAGTCTCTGATATAATTTCTGCCGCAGCTTTGACAGAATCAAATTTGACCCTTCTGTCATAAACATCATAATTAACCCTGTCACTGCCGCTCTGAATGCCCATCACAATCCAGCAGAGTCCGGCGTCCTTCAGCAAAAGCAATTTTTCCCTGTCCATCATGGACGGTATGACACGGACTATAAAGGGCAGCTTTATAAGTTTTTTATATTCACGGCAAAACGCAGTCATCCAATCAATGTTATGGGAAAAAAAACAGTCGTCCTGAAAGTTCATATATAAAACATAGGGATTCTTTATCACCTCTCTCATTTCAGCAATAACATCAGATACAGACCGTTCCCTGACTTTTCTTCCATACACCTTTACAAATGCCGCATTGCCGCAGTAGGAACATGTAAAGGGACAACCCCTTGTGGAAATCAGCATATGACATGTGCCGCCGTAAAGTGCGTACTGGCGGAAGAGGTTTTCGTTACTTGAAAAATTATAAATTCTGTTGTTATGAAATCCATAAAAATAATCCGGCAGATATTCCTGTATCGGGAATCTGTCAAGCTCCGTTTCAGGAGAAGCATCAGGCTGCTTTCCAATTACTTCGTCGCTGTTGGTCCATAAACCAGCGATTACAGGAGGCGTGCCCTGTTGATCAATTTCAAGATGCGTCAACAGTGATACTGTTACATGTTCTCCTTCGCCTGTGCATACATAGTCAGCATGCTTGATGCATTCTTCCGGCTTGATTAGTGCATGGACACCGCCTTATGCCGATCAGGTCCGGCTTGAAGTCTGTAATAAACTTTTCAATTTCAGGGTGCAGCTCTGCCTCGAGATAGCCCGGGAGAAACAGGATCTTTACGTCATGTCCTTGGGCACGTGTATTAGCAGCGATGTACTTGAGTCCTGTTACATATGCATTGGACTGAAGGGATATGAGAAGCAGGTTCATAGGGTTCAGTTGTAAAATAAATTCTTCATAATATTTAAGTAATGCGAATACATTTACCTTTCTTCTTAGTCGTCATACCCGCGAAAGCGGGTATCCAGTAATTTAAAGTTCTGGATTCCCGCTCAAAAGACCGCGGGAATGACAGACACTTCTCATTTCTCAAACAGCTCCGGCATCTCCCTACGCGCAAGCTCCAGCTTCCTGTCAAACTCCATGTCCCCCTTACCAAGAAAATTAAAAAGCACTTTGGCAAGGGCTGACTTCCAGTTGCCGGTTAATGTGCGAATGGTCCAGTTAATATTAAACTTCAATCCCCGGGCAAGCACATAGAAAAAGACAACGGGCTCGATTGTACGCTTGACAGTAAAGGAAAGAACGTTTGTCAGAAATATATGAAACTGTTTGCGGTCCGCCTCAGGTCTGTTCAGGTATCTGATCAAACCACGTGACACATATGGCGTCAGATAAAGGAGCTTGTTGAAATATGTATTGTCTATCTTGACCATGTATCTGGTCAGATATGCCTCGGGATCAATAATCTTCTCTTCAAGTGCCCTTTGAGTTAACAGCGTTCCAGGAAAAAAAGTCAGATGAGCCAATGAAATAGTATAAGGTCGTTTCAATCTTGACATGGCATCTATACAGTCCATCTGGTCCTGCTCTGTCTCATATGGATTATCAACAATCATTTCATAATAAGGAGCTGCCCCGCTTTCAGACAGGACTTCAGCAGCCTTAATAACAGATTCAAATGTTACCTTCCTGTTATAGATCTCAAAATTAACGCGGTCACTACCGCTCTGAACTCCCATTATTACCAGACTCATCCCGGCCTCTCTCATCATAAACAGCTTTTCCCTGTCCAGCACGCCCGGAAAGACGCGCACCATAAAAGGAAGATTAATATGCTTTTTGTATTCAGCACTGAACTGCTTCATCCATTCCCTGTCATGGGAGAAAAACCAGTCATCCTCGAAATTAATATAAAGGACATAG
>CALZMZ010000190.1 GCA_945788685.1 Thermodesulfovibrionia bacterium
AAAATCAGCCTGCGGACTGTTCCGAGAAACTTTCCCGGAAGGTCAGGGACAAAGGACGACCAGGTCTATCTCTGCAGCCCTGAGACAGCAGCAGTATCTGCATTAAAAGGGATAATAACCGACCCCCGAACCCTGGATATTACATATCCGCTCATCAAAGACCCGGCAAACCTGACTGTTCACAGTGAGATGCTGATTCCCCCGGCCCAGGAAGGGGAAGAGGTTGAGATTGAGAAAGGTCCGAATATTAAACCTCTGCCTGAGTTAACCGCGTTGCCCGAAAGACTCGAAGGTCCTGTGCTGCTGAAGGCCGGTGATAATATATCTACGGATGATATCATGCCGGCAGGCACAAAAGTCCTTCCTTTCAGAAGCAACATACCTGAAATAAGCAAATTTACATTTCACAATATAGATGCAACGTATTACGAACGGTCTCTACCATATCAGAAGAGTGGTTCTTTTATCGTAGGGGGACTCAATTACGGACAGGGCTCCAGCAGGGAGCACGCAGCGCTCGGGCCAAGATATCTTGGATTAAAAGCTGTCATAGCAAAAAACTTTGCACGTATTCATTGGCAAAACCTCTGCAATTTCGGGATATTACCCCTGATTTTTTCGAATCCCGGTGACTGGGAAAAAATCGAACAGGGAGATAATCTGATAATAGAAGATGTACGAAATGCAATGCAGAGCGGAAATAACATACGTGTTCACAATAAAACCAGAAATGAAAGCTATGAAACAGAACATGCCTTGAGTGCCCGACAGATTGACATGGTGCTTAAAGGTAGTCTGATTAATCTGGTGAAATGAGTTTTGCAAAAAAGAAAAGCAACAAATAACTACATACCCCCCTTTCCAAAGGGGGAGTTAATGATCTAATTTAATAACGATATCCGGAAGGAGAAGATCATGGCAGAAGAATCGGTCATAAAAAATACCGGCCTCAGAGGGGTGAAAGTAGCTGATACAAAAATCAGTTTCATTGACGGTGAAAAAGGGGTGCTTATATACAGGGGATATCGCATTGAAGATATTGTCTCTCATTCTACGTTTATTCTACGTTTGAGGAAACAGCATATCTGCTGCTTAAAGGTGAGCTTCCTACATCCTCTCAGCTAACCAATTTTAAAAACAGGATAACTGCTTCCTCTGCTCTATCTGAATACCTGATAAAATCAATGAAACTCTGGCCCAAAGAATCAAACCCGATGAGAGCACTTTCCGCTGAAATCTCAATAGCTGCATTTGATGACAAAATCAACAGTGACAGCCTGGAGGCCTATGAAGACAAAGCTGCAACGCTCATTTCTGCGATGGCAGTTGCAATGGTTGCCTGGGACCGAATCCGCAATGGCAAAGAGCCTGTTCCCTATGCAATGGAATTGACCCATGCAGAAAATATTTTATACATGATGACCGGGAAAAAGCCGGATCCTGAAGTAGCAAAGGTACTGGACATATGTCTGATTCTTCATGCAGACC
This sequence comes from Thermodesulfovibrionia bacterium, assembly GCA_945788685.1. Lineage (GTDB taxonomy): Bacteria > Nitrospirota > Thermodesulfovibrionia > UBA6902 > UBA6902 > CALZJD01. Next base: position 1,489 of record CALZMZ010000190.1, read on the forward strand.
ATACGTTTAATGCATCAACCTTTGCATGCCGGGAAGTTGCTTCAACACAGGCAGATATGTATGCCGGTGTGCTGGCCGGGCTGGCTGCATTGTCCGGTCCTCTGCATGGCGGGGCCAATGAAAAGGCCATGAACATGATGGATGAGCTTAAGAACGAAGCAGATATCAAATCCTGGATTAAAAACAAATTAACAAAGAAAGAGAAAATATACGGAATGGGTCATGCCGTTTACAAGACCTATGACCCGAGGGCGACAATACTCAAGAAACTGCTCGAAACACTGAGCGCAAAGACAGGCCAGTCTGAGTTGTATAATCTCTGCTCATCTGTAGAAGATATCGCAGTGAAGGTCCTTTCAGAAAAAGGCAAAGACACTATTAAGCCAAACATAGATTTCTACAGCGGTACCGTCTATAAAATGATGGGGTTTCCCCATGACCTGTTTACTCCTCTTTTTGCTGTATCAAGGATCGCAGGCTGGTGCGCTCATATTATTGAGGAGAGGTTTGGCCTTGCACAGGAAAAACCGTCCCTGTACAGGCCTGCGGCAGAATATGTAGGCAACTACTGCGGCCTTGTAGGGTGTGAATATAATGCGAAAAGTGAATAATTTATCAACAATGTGATAACCTGAATATGGCATTTACTCTGACAAATAAATAAATCATGCAAACATCTGCTCAAAACTCAATTCTGCTGTCACCATTTCATTACTTAGGCAAACAGGCGCTTATAACGATAAACAGTCTTGGTGCAGCCACTATTTTTTTCTGCAAATCATTCATCATGATATTCCGGCCAAAACAGGTTACGGAAATCATGAGACAGGTCTATCATATCGGTGCCACATCATCTAATATAGTAATGCTCGTTGGTCTGTTCACAGGGATGGTCCTCGGACTGCAGCTTTATTATGCCATGGTAAAATTTGGCTCCGAAGGGGTACTGGGGTCAGTGCTCGCTTTATCATTGTTCAGGGAACTGGGGCCTGTGCTGACTGCCATTATGGTGACGGCAAGAGCAGGTTCATCAATGACTGCA
>CALZMZ010000191.1 GCA_945788685.1 Thermodesulfovibrionia bacterium
AATAATATAAACGTCAGTATATATAAATGCCGTTTATTCACTTATTCATAACGCCCGTACATTTCGGTTTCGTAGAAAAGGTGAGGGATGGATCAACAAGAAAACTGTTTATTAAGAAATTGCGCCCTATCAACAGCTGATAATTAAAATGGCTCCTGTCCACAAGGTTTACTTCAACTTCCTTATATACGCTCCCGAGGCATATGCCGAGCATAATGACCGGACGTTTCTGTGATTCCTTTGATAATATTCCATTTTGCTTTATCTCTGCTGAACGGAATATCTCTTTTTCTATTTGTATTTTTTTCCCCTTCTGATTGATAACATCAAATGTTACCCACTGTTTATTGTCACGTTTAAAAGAGGATGTATGCGGTGCATTAAGAGACGACGTCTTGGCCCCGGTATCTATTTTTGCCCTTAAGGACAGGTTCCCCGGATATATACGGGCCCTTTCTACATATCCGACTATTTCCCTGGTTTGCGTATACACGCTTAACGGAACCAGACAAATAAATCCGAATACGAATATAAATATTGGTAACCTTCTTAACATGATATGTATTATTTTTTATTATTCTGCATGTGCCTTCTCAAATCATAGCATCTTATCTCATAACATTCTACCGCTTATGGTACGTTTGACGAATATACAATATAAGGCTATATTTAGTGTCTGTGTATAAACTGCCGTTTTTATTTTTGTCATGCCCGAAGTCAGTAGTCGGGCCTGCCTGCCGGCAGGCAGGCATCCAGAACTCATTAAAAATACTGGATTCCCGCCTAAGGACTGCGGGAATGACGACTTAATGTTTAACTTTATACACAGACTCTACTTATCATTATTCGATGTACAGCAGGGAGATAATTGCGGTGTATGAATTATCAAGAAAGCCGATTATCTTTTTCACTTACGCTTTCAGCTTTTTTTTATAATCGTACCTCTGGTGCGCGGAATTAACTATGAAGAAAAACATTCTGTCAGCATTTACGCAGCAGTTCTACAGGCGATTTGTAAAATTAAGAGGAAATCCCCGGGAGATAGCTTTGGGGTTTGCACTTGGATTATTTGTCGGCATGACACCGAGTATGGGATTTCAAATGGTCATTGCCGCTGCATTGGCCGCTTTTCTGAAATGGGATAAAATTTCTGCTGCCATGGGCGTATGGATTACGAACCCTCTTACAGCGCCGTTTATTTATTCTGTTACATATGTTGTGGGCTCAAAACTATACGGTACCCAAAAAGTATTCAATCCGCCTGATGAAATGACTGTCTCAATTGCAAAAAAAATTCTTGCAAAATCCCCTGGCATTTTTTATTCTCTGACGATAGGGGGAATTCTCATAGGAATTCCGCTTGCCGTTGCGGGGTATTTTATCTCCTACAGGCTGGTCTCACGGTACCAGGATGAACTGAAAAAGAAAATAGCCCGCCAGAAAGAAAAGTTAACGATAAAGAAAGATCTTATGAAACAAAAAGTAATGTCCATTCGCAGCAGAAAAATTCACAGGGTCTGCTATTTCTTTTGCGTCCTTTTCAGGAATTTCTGTTTCATCAAACGCGCTCATCCCGGGCCCCGGGTCTCTCATTAATTTAATGATATCCTCGACACTCGTTATACCATTCTTCTCAAGTGCCTTTTTATGCAGGGTTTTTTCGCGTTTTATGCTATTCCCTCCGTTATGATGACACATGGCGCAATGCTCCTTGAACAGTTCCTTGCCTGCAGACACTGTCTCTGCGGCCTGTTCTTTAACCTGCCCTGCAGATGTCGCCGTCTTGACAGCCTCTTTTTTCACTTCTTCCTCTACAGCCGCTGGCTGCTCTGAAGACGTACATGCGCTCATCAGGTATATTGATACGACACATACAAAAAAGCGTATACATACATTTTTCATGGCATTTCCTTTCTTTTACTACGCTAAACAATAAAATGTGCTTTCACGATCTCTGTCACTCATCAGGATATCTTTTACATGTATCATGCATTTATACCTTAACGCCGCCCGACGCTCTCAATACTTCCTTATATCACAGGATACACATACAGTCAAACAAAAAAAGTTTGTCAGTTGACAGCTTCCGGAAATGGTGATATATAGAAATAAGATGTAATTATAAGAACAGGAGGGAACAGGATGAGAAAATTCATTACACTTATCATATCGATCATGTTTCTTATTACTTTTTCAGTTTCCATGAATGCAGCGGACGGGATGATGCATGAGAAGAAAATGGAGGAGGGGCAGGAAGAAATGATTGAAGGCGAAAAAATGATGGAAGGGGATGAGGAGAAACTGCAGGAAATGCATGAAAATATGGAAGAGGCCTCTGATGAAGAAATGAAGCCAATGTCAAAGGAGCTGAAAAAGGAAACTGAAGAAGAGGAAGCCCTGGAGGATGAGGCTGAGAAGGAAGGAGAATAAATAAGGTCACGGCAATGGCCGTAATGCCCTTCAGTACAAACGGGTTGCTTATTACATTTCTGACAGATTCTTCCATGTGCAAAAGTATTATATCACCTGTTATCACATAGTCGCGGCATCAACTGAGGGTTTCCATGAATGCCCTGTACTCC
>CALZMZ010000192.1 GCA_945788685.1 Thermodesulfovibrionia bacterium
TTAATAGGCGATGGCATGGGTCCTGAACATGTAAAAGCAGCCGGTATATACGATAATGGTTCTGAAGGGAACCTCTTTTTTGAGAGTTTTCCCAATCAGGCAGAAATGACAACATACTCTGCTGATTCATCAGTGACAGACTCCGCAGCTTCGGCAACCGCAATGGCAACTGCGACAAAGGTCAATAATGGGGTCATAAGTACGGCCTTACCGGGTGACAGCAGTGAACTGGAAACGCTTCTGGAGTATTTCAGTGCTCAGGGTAAAAGCACAGGTTTGGTTTCCACTGCTTTTATCACTCATGCAACTCCGGCTGCCTTTGGCGCCCATGAGCCAAGTCGTACAAATTATAACAATATCGCTCAGGATTATCTCACACAAACCCGCCCTAATGTGCTCTTTGGCGGTGGAGATAATGGGATATCCGTATCAGCGGCAACAGGGGCAGGATATACTGTTGTGACCAATAGGATCGGAATGCAAGGCCTGAATACTAATATTGAAACCATGGTTTCCGGTCAATTTGGAACTGACCACATGCCGTGGGAATACGATAATTTCATGGGATACGATAATGGCTATGATGTGCTGCCTCATTTATCTGAAATGGCCGTAACTGCATTGGATATACTTGATAATGATCCGGATGGATTTTTCCTGATGATCGAAGGGGCTCGAATCGATCATGCAGGACACAACAATGAACGTAAAAGAAACATCTTTGAGACAATAGAATTTAGCAATACCATACAGGAAGTCATGGATTGGGCACAGGGGCGAACTGATACGCTTGTCCTGGTAACTGCAGATCATGAGACAGGTGGATTAACAGTCACACAGAATAACGGCCAGGGAAGTTTCCCCGATGTAACATGGACCACCAGTGGCCATACTGGTGTTAATGTTCCTGTCTATGCATGGGGAGTGAATGCAAATATGGTCTCTGGCGTCATTGACAACACCGATCTCTTTGAGGTAGCAATCGACAGATGGTCTGACAGACTTGGGGGCAACCATAGAATTCTCATGGAACAAAAGTACAGATCCTGATCCAGGAGATACAGTGAGTTATGAGGTTATGATATGTACAGATCAGAATTTTACTCTGGGATGTATCTCTGAAACAGTGAAAGCATCTCTGGCAAACAAAGGTGTCTATTTTGCCGGGTCCGGTTACGGGTTAGTACTCTTCGGATTTGTGCTTTTGGGAAGTGAAAGGGGCAGGGAAAACCTGGTACTCCTTTTCGTAGTAGTTATGCTGTCTTCCGCACTTTTGGTTGCCTGCGGCAGCAGCGGAGATGATCCACCTCCATCACCTTCAGGTGTTATAACACATCAGATAACAGGATTTGGTCCAGGAACTACTTACTACTGGAAAGTTGTTGCTGATGATGGTAATGGAGGAACAACTGACAGTGAAATAAGGAGCTTTACAACTCAGTAATAGTCATTTAATTAAATGACTCCGCGGGATATCCCTGCCTTAATAAAGATAAAGAGTAGGTAAAAAACAGAAACATACTTAACACCATGTGAAGGAATAGTACTGAAAGCAGAGGTCAATAGTACATTAAAAGTTGCTTGAAGAATGTATTTATATGAGGGCTCAGAAAATTTCTCAGGAAGTATCTGAAGAAGAAGCCAACGAGTTTTTAGAGAGCAGTAAAAAAGAACGAATACGACCGGAAATAGATGTAACGGAAGGGTATCATACGAATGAGGCAAGTGGGTTTTATTGCATTCATTTTGCTAAATTAAACAAAGCTATGTAAAATAATTAATAATGAAAATATTTTTATTCATTATCATATTTTTTGTGATGTCAACGTCTACTAATGCAATTAATAATATGTCATATAAACATAGAATGTGGCTTATTGATTCCTATAATTACGGTAAAGACGGTAATAACTGTTCTTCTATTTTGTACGATTATGGTACACCAAACTGGACACTCAACTCGGATAATCCCACAATCTTGAAGAAATTTTATGAGGCATGCAAGGCAGGTAAGTCAGACGCAACAACTGGCGGGGACAGTCTTTCTCAATTACTTGATGACTTCGATAACAATAAGTAAAACGGTAAGACACTTTAGCATTATAAAACAGTGTTCTTTTACACGTATTCTGTTAGCTTTTTAAATACGCATAAAGAAGGTACCCATGGTTAAAAAACTATTATTTATATTTTGTATACTTTTTATTTTCAAAGTGTCCGTTGCCTGGTCACAACCTCACAACATTATTTTCTTAATAGGCGATGGCATGGGTCCTGAACATGTAAAAGCAGCCGGTATATACGATAATGGTTCTGAAGGGAACCTCTTTTTTGAGAGTTTTCCCAATCAG